>QMRD01000006.1 GCA_003649225.1 Thermoprotei archaeon
GGACATAAGCCCTATCTTCTCACAAACCTCTATCCGGAAGAGATAGCTGATAGATATCCTCAAGTCATCTCTCATCCGGGCTTTGACCACATGGAGGTTGTTAAAAAGATGGATGTACTTCGAGATAGGGAGATATTCTTGACAAAAGTAGTTGCCCGTGATCCTCTATCAATAGGAGGATCTAGGAAATCTATAAGAGAGATCCTGCCTAGGACCTGGGAAGCCAGGATTAAGTATCATTTATGCTATATATATGATAATCAGTTGCTACCAGGAATGTTTTATGTGATTAGGAATGGTATGCTCGAAAGGGTAAGGATTAGTATACCATTGGATGTTAAGAGGAAGGTAGAGGGCATATACTCAGAAAAAGAAACAGTAAAGAAGGCTTATGATTGGCTGGAGCTCTTTCAAGCTCCAATTCCCTTCATAAGAAGGATAGCTCTTGATATAGAGGTATATTCTCCTGTACCGGACAGGATACCTAACCCTAAGGAGGCTAATTATTCCATAATAGCTGTAGCCTTTGCTGCAAACGATGGCTTTAACGAGGTGGTCATTTTAAAAAGAAAACATGAAAAAGAGGATTATATTGCATCGTCATCCTATAACGTGAGATTCTTTGAGGACGAAAGAGAAATGTTGCGTTATGTTTTTAAGGTAATTGAAAGCTATCCTGTAGTTCTAACATTTAATGGCGACAATTTTGACATGCGTTATCTGTTGCATAGGGCTAAGTTACTGGGCATAAAGGACGAGGAGATACCTCTTCATGGGGGAAGGGACGAGGTAAACTTAAAGAGAGGTGTTCACATCGATCTTTATCGTTTCTTTAATAACCATGCAATGCAGGTATATGCCTTTAGCAACAAATAACAGGAGACGAAAACACTGGACACAATATCCCAAGCATTAATAAATGAAGGAAAAGTGCATATAGATAAACCGATATCAGAGCTTTCATACCAGGAGCTAGCGAACTACTGTTACCAGGATGCCTATTTGACACTTAAATTAACCACCTATAATAACGACTTGGTGATGAAGCTGATCATTCTACTAATGCGTATCTCGAAGCTTCCCATGGAAGATATTATACGTCATAGCATTTCGCACTGGATCAAAAGTCTTATGTATTTTGAACATAGGAAAAGGGGATACTTGATACCTAATCCTGAAGACATAATGAGCATGAAGGGAAAAACATATACTAAGGCTATAATCAAAGGTAAAAAGTATCTCGGTGCAATAGTTATTGATCCGCTTCCCGGTGTATTCTTCAATGTTATAGTCGTGGATTTCGCGTCACTTTATCCATCCGTCATAAAAAGGTGGAATTTGTCATATGAAACTATCCTTTGTCCACATGAAGAATGTAAGTCAAACAAGCTTTTCGGACTTCCCTACTGGGTGTGTAAAAAGAAGAGGGGTCTAATAGCCGAAATTGTAGGCTTTCTAAGGGACTTCAGGGTCTTCATATATAAACCATTAGCTAAAGATCCGAACATAAATGAAACCTTGAGGAAGCAATATGACGTAGTTCAGCGTGCGCTCAAGGTTTTCATAAATGCAAGCTACGGCGTCTTTGGAGCTGAAACCTTTCCCTTATATTGTCCCCCCGTTGCTGAAAGCACAACTGCGTTGGGCAGGTATGCAATCTATTCCGCGATAAAGAAGAGCGAGGAGGAGGGACTTGTTGCACTTTATGGCGATACCGATAGCCTCTTCATATGGAATCCCAAAAAAGAAGACCTAAGTAAGGTTATAGAGTGGGCAAGGACAAATTTAGGAATCGATCTAGACATTGATAAAAGATATAGATACGTGATACTGAGTGGGTTAAAGAAAAACTACCTTGGAGTAACAGTGGAGGGTAAGCTAGATATCAAGGGGCTTGTAGGTAAAAAGCGAAACACACCGCTATTTATCAAAGAGTTATTTAGCGATGTTTCCCATAAGCTATCGAAGGTCGAGGATATAGGGGATATAGATAAAGTGCTGAAAGAAATAATTGAATTAGTAAGGGAGAGCTACTATAAACTTAAAAACAAACATTATTCTCTGGATGAGCTTGCCTTTAGAGTAGCATTAACGAAAAATTTGTCTGAATATAATAAGACAACACCACAGCATGTTAAAGCGGCTAAGCAGTTAAAGAGATTTGGTAAAGAGATAGTAGTTGGGGATATAATCAGTTTTGTGAAGACAAGGGGTAAGGAGGGAGTTAAAGCTGTTCAACTAGCAAGAATAGATGAGGTTGATGAAACCAAATATATTGAGTATATTGAGACGACATTCAGACAAATACTTGAAGCCTTAGGCGTAAACTTCGATGAACTACTGGGTACTTTTCACATAGATAAGTTTATGTGAAAAATATTTCTATTCCTCTATGGGCGATGATGCTAGCTTGGCGTATTCGATTGTTTCATCCTTTATCTTTTCATTAATATATGGCGTGACTATAACTACACTTCTTATTTCTATTTTATCTTCTCGCCATACATTATCATATGATATTTCATACATTGGAAGACTAATGTAAGCTTTATCTCTGCTTCTTCGAAGGTTGTATTTGCGTAGAATATTAAACATGTCCTTGGGTAGAGGTAAATCAAGTTCAAATGTTTGTTCTTCTTTTGTAACAATGAAATCGGAAGCTGATGGATCCCATAGATTTAGTAGTTCTGATACTAGCGATTTAACGGTTAGAGGTAAATTATCGTATTCTATCAACTCTATTTTCTCGATGCTACCTCTCTTACTATGTACTATAAGTAACTTTTCTTTCATGTTTTTCCCTCTCTAATCTTCTCCTCTAAGATATCTTTCGCTTTAATATAGTCTATTTTGCCTTTCTTATTCAGAGGAAATCTCGTCATTACATGCTCTATTTTACCATCCTCATATTCTATAAATATCTGAGGCAAATCTATTCCACCAATCTCATCACGTTCACCATATTTAATTAGGAAATCCCAGTCTTCGTCAAGTACCTGTAATTCTAAGTTATATGCATCACATATTTCTCTACATAATCGGACAGCCTTAGACTTTAAAGGATCATATTCGGCTGTTGCCAAAATAACCCTTCTAACCGCCATGATACTTTTATGCTCACTAGAGTAATATATAGCTTTTCATACACGCTAAAAACTATGAAACAGTCTCTATAGGTGGAAACATTTAACTATTTCCTATGGACTTATATTATGGGCCCGTGGCCTAGTGGAAAAGGCGGCGAGTTTTCCCGTAAGCCTGCGGATAGTGTAGAAAGCCGCAGAGCGTGGGTTCGAGTCCCACCGGGCCCATTTCATCATTAATGATATGCTTTTGATGAATATGTTCTACAAAGATTTAGCGAACGACATTGGCGAGGAAAAGTTTATTGGCAACGCCGAATTTTACATTTTGGTTGCTATGTCGTCGAAGGAGTTCCCCTATAATTATGAGGAATTACTTGAAAGAGCGTATAAGCTTTTGCCGAAGAAGGTTACTGTAAGAGTTGAGAGGTTTAAAGTACCGAGGCCAGAGGTAGTTATTAGTGGAAAAAGAACTTTCATCCAGAACTTCAAACAAATATGCGATATATTAAATAGGGATCCGAAAATAGTATTAAGATATCTGCTTAGAGAGCTCGCGGCGCCAGGCGTACTTGAAGGAAATACAGCCGTAATTATGGGGGAAAAATCCGAGCGTGTAATCAGATCTATAATCGATAGGTTTGTAAAGGATTACGTAATATGTCCTGTATGTAAACAGCCTGATACTTCACTGGTTAAGGAGAAGAAGATGATGTTCATAGTATGCATGGCCTGTGGAGCGAAATCTGCTGTCAGACCTATATAGCCTGGATATATTAAGGGTTTTAATAATTGTCTTTATATATTATGGCCTGGATATAGTATCTTGGTGGTTTAATGGTAGCTAGATTTGTCTTTGGGGATGCTAGAGAGTGGAGGTATATTGTCGATAGTCTAGCAACACTCATAGAGGAAGCTAATTTCATAATGGACCCTACGGGGTTAAGGCTTAGAGCATTAGATCCTTCGAGAATAGCTATGGTTGATTTTATGCTCCCCTCAACGGCATTTGAGGAGTACGAGTGTGATGAAGAGACGCGAATTGGTGTGTCGTTCGACGACCTAAATAAGATCTTAAAGAGAGGGAGGGCAGACGAACGCCTCGTGTTTGAGGTAGCAGAAGATCGTCTTAGGATCAAGATCATAGGTAAGATTGAGAGAATATTTTCGCTGCCATTACTAGACATAGGTGGTGAGGAGTTAAAGCGGACGCCTAAAGTATCCTTTACTGCAAGAGCGCGTATGCTCAGCGATACATTATATGATGCCATTAAGGATGCAACATTAGTGAGTGATAGCGTGAAATTTTCAGCCAAGCCTGAGGAATTTATAATCTATGCTGCTAGTGATAAGGGAGAAATAAACGTACGTTTCACGGAGGAGGGAGGTGCACTAATAGAATATGAAGTTTCTGAACCCGCTGAGGCCGTCTACAGTCTCGGATACCTCAATGATATCCTGAAAAAAGCGAATAAAGTATCAGATATGGTATTAGTTGAATTTGCAACAAACAATCCATTATCGCTAACGTTCGATGTTGTAGGCGAAGGAAAGCTAACATACTTCCTTGCTCCTAGAATGGAAATGTAACAAGGAAGATAAATGAAATATGGAAGAGACGGTAATTTTTACTCTAGAGGATAAATTTAAGTATCCCTTTACTGCACAGGCCAGAGACCATATAAGAAAATTAAATTTTTCAATAGATGACCTAGCATTACCCATTGGAAGAACAGTGCTTTCACTAGCTAAAAAACGTATTTTAGACGCAATTAGAAGGGAGCCATTTGCTAAGGCAGAGCCTAAGGATATAGACTTGGAAATAGGTCTTCTATCTTTTCCAACGTCCATTATAATTCTTGCTCAAGTAAGCGATGAAAGATTAGTAAGAGTATTTGCTATTTATGAGTCAAAAAAAGTTAGAAATTTTCTAGAGGAAGAAAATACCAGAAAGATAGTATATATTGCCAGAAATGGGTTGGGATGGGATATAAGAAGTGGCTCCAGAAAATTTAATTTAGCGATAAGGTTCCATTATTACCTGACGTATCAACCAGAGTATTTAGGAAGCTGGAAGCTTGTTAATAAGGTACTTCACGATGGCTATGTTCTAATAACGAGACATGAGCTAATAAGACTAATTGAGGAGTTTTCTAAAAGATACATAATTAAGGCTTGCAACGAAGCCAGAATAAGCAGACTTCCGGAATCATTATCCATTGCAATTGAAGAGATTAGCAGGGAATGGGCTAGTGTTCGAGCAAAATATGAGTTACCAAAAATATTATCTCGAGTAGATGAGAACGAAGTGTATCCCCCATGTATAATCAATCTGCTAAATCTTGTAAGGAGAGGAGAAAACATACCTCATTCTGGGCGTTTTGCGTTGGCAACTTTCATGTTAAACATAGGCAAAAGCGTAGATGAAGTTATAGATCTCTTTAGAACAATGCCTGATTTCGACGAAAATAAGACTAGATATCAGGTTGAACATTTAGCTGGACTTCGCGGGTCTAGGATAAAGTATAGTACATTTAAATGTTTAAATATGAAGTCTCTCGGTCTCTGTGTAAAGGATTGCAAGGATATAAAACATCCACTTCAGTATTTTTATAGAAAAATAGGGAGGAAATATGGATCCAAAAAAACTAATGTTTAACTGCTTTAAGAGATATTACCGAAAAAACCCTGACATAGTAGTCCCTAACAATATTAAGCAGAGAGAATTCGGTTTTATCTTATTCATAAACGATGAAATGATAAGGCATACGGCTTTTCCAAGTAGAGAAGAGCTAGTAAAGTATTTGAAAGAAAAAGTTCCGAGGCATGCATACTACTCTACTGCATACTACGTGGATCCGTCAGCTCCGGATATGGCCTCTAAGGGCTGGTTAGGGGCAGATCTAGTATTTGACATAGATGTGGATCACATACCGACCGATTGCAAGGCTGATCATGATTTTTATCTGTGTCAGGACTGTGGAGGTATATCTATATCGGGCGAACAGTGCAGTGTATGCGGGTCCAGTCGCATTAAAAAGGTGACGTGGGTATGTGAAAGATGCTTAGACGTTGCAAGGGAGCATGCACTAAGACTTATAGATATCCTAATTTCAGATTTTGGTTTTAGCTCCAATGAAATTGAGATAGTTTTCTCGGGACATAGAGGTTATCATATACATGTGCAAAATAAGGATATTCTAGAGCTGGGGCAAGACGGCAGGAGGGAGATACTTGATTATGTTAGAGGCGAAGGAATAGATTTTCGTTTTCTGCCTGGTTTTAACATACCGAGAAAGGGCAGTAAGTCTATTAGCGCCAGTATAGATTCGAGAGGTTGGCCCGGAAGAATAATGAGATCCCTATATAATATCATTCTTAATTTAAACGAAAATAACTTTCATGAAATATTATCTAGGGAGATAGAAAGAGATGACTTAGAGTATATACTAGAAAATAGATCATTCTTCTTGGAAGAATTGGAGAACCCAGATAAAGGATACGTAAACCTGCTTAAACTGAGGAGGAAAACACTTTTAGCACTGCTAGAGTCGGCCGTAGATTTTTCTAAAGTTATAGTCGACGAAAAGGTCACAATAGACACTAAAAGACTGATAAGACTGCCTGGTTCTCTCCATGGAAAAACTGGTATGGCTGTTAGAAAAATTTTGTTCTCTGACTTAGAAAATAAGAGTCCTGTTGACTATGCCATAGTATTTGCGGAAAATGAATACTTCAAGATAAAGGCTAAGTTCTTTCCAAGGCATATCCTCGACTTTAAGATAGAAGATAAGAAAGGCAATGGCTATATTGTCGTACCGAAATACATAGCTATATATCTTATAGGAAATGCTAGTGAAATAGTGGAGGCAATTGAAGTTATATAGAGGTGTTAAGACGATATGATTAACGATAAGGTTACTGAGATATTAAAGGAATTAACGAGGACCTTATTAAGGGAGTATGAGGAAAAAAAGTTGATTCAATTAGATAGGTACTTCTATCAACGCCTAATGAAGTGTATTTCAAAGCTAAGGTCTTCTCCTACCGATGAAATTAAATTACGTGAGCATTTAATTGATTTTCTTACAAAAAGATTTCGTGAACTTATTACAGTTAGAATGTGTAAGGCTATGTATTCTTATGCGTTAGATGGGAGCATAGAGCGCAATTTTTTACTTCCAGAGGAAAAACAAATATTAGATATAATATTAGGTAAAATAGAGAAGCTGGTACAGGGACAACGCATAGAAATCCATGGTTTAAAACGCGAGTATAGGATCGTCAGATTCCTAAAACCGTATCCAAGGTTCGTAGCAAGCGATAGCCTTAGTTATGGCCCCTTCGCAGCGGAAGACATAGCCTTCATTCCCTCATCTGACGCTAAAGACCTAAAGGAAAGAGAAATAGTAGAAATAATCTAACTACTTTATCAGTAAGAGATGTGTTATAGTGAATTTTACCCGAGCCTAGAGAAAACTTTATCCAATAGTAATTCGATATAGGGATAAACCGAAACGGTGACAGTCATGGTTAAGTTTTGCCCTAAATGCGGCGGAATAATGTTAAATAAGGGCGGTTCAACAGTTAAATGTATAAGCTGTGGTTACGAGGAAGTCGTAGGAGAATCCGGTAGCAATGTAAGGATAGTTAGACGTAATAAGAAGAAGGAAATCGTAGTCATTGAGGAAGAACCGCAGGTCAGGTTACTACCTAAAACTAACATAACATGTCCTCGCTGCGGCTTTAATGAGGCATACTATTGGGAAATTCAGACGAGAAGCGCTGATGAGCCTGCAACGAGGTTCTTTAAATGTGTAAAATGCGGTTATTCATGGAGAGAGTATGATTAGGAGAAGGAATCGCATGTTAGCATTGCCGAAGTCCTAGCGAAAGCTTAATAAGACGTAGTTCTATAAGTGATGTACTGTTGTGTCATACTTACGAGAAATAGAAGTGATTACTATGAAGATGCTTAAGAAAGGCATTAATTTCATGGGAAAAAGCGTCAAAAAATTTTTCCTAAGGCTTTCGGATCCTAGCATTATCCTGTTTTCAACATTAATTCTCATATTCTCATTGGCAGTAATTATTAGATCCATACCACTTAAATGGGGGCTATTTTTAACGGAATTTGACCCCTACTACGAATACTACCTAGCCAAAAAAACGCTGGAAAAGGGGGTTCTATGGTGGTTCCAGTATTCTCCCTCTCAGAGGGAGTTTGATACTCTCTTCTGGTATCCTTATGGCAGAGATTTAAGGCGTACTAGTCAGCCTGGAGTGCCAATACTTGTAACACTAATTTACATTTTCCTTAAAACTATAGGTCTGACCGTTACACTCTTGGCAATCCATGCCTTTCTCCCAGTCGTAATGTCTGGACTAAGCGTGCTATGCATTTATCTGTTATGTAGGAAGGCTTTTAATAGCTATACCGGTCTCCTAGCAGCACTAATTTTATCCATTAATACAGCGTTGCTCGGTTCAACTACTTTAGGTAATGTTCACGACGGCATGATAATTCCGCTAATGCTATTAACATTCTATTTCATGCTTAAAGGGTTTGAAGGCAAACCAATTATATGGTCCGTATTAGCAGGATTAAGCTTAGGATTAATAGTACTAATATGGGGGGGCTTTCTTTACGTATGGAATTTGGTAGCATTATACTTTCTGGTATTGTATCTCACTAATAACCTTGACAGAAATATGGCGGAAACATACATTATTATCGATTTAATCGCGAAGTTTTTCATTATAATTACTCCGAGACATGGCATCAGGGTTGCGTTAACTTCACTATATGCACTATTGCCACTAGTGACTTTAGTTGCTTGTACCTATTATCTGTTGCTTGAAAAACTGGGAGAGGAGAAGTTTAAAGGAGCAACATTTAGGCTGCTCATAGTTGTTGCCGCAGGTTTACTAGTAATAGCGGGATACTATACTGGTTTTTTCGCCAAAATAGCTGGAAGAATAATGGCCATTATAATACCTTCCGAGAGAAACCCGATTATAGAGTCGGTTGGCGAGCACAGAATTCCTACATGGAGCATGATTTTTCTAGATTACAACGTATTACTGATTTTCTCTCTCTTTGGCCTTTACATAATTCTCAGAAAAAGAAAGGTTAAGGATATCCTGATCTTACTTCTATATCTCTCATCTCTTTATGCAACAAGCTCAATGTCAAGACTATCAATTCTTTTCAGTCCAGCCTGCGCAATATTAGCAAGCGTAGGCTTCTTTTCCCTTGCGGATAAACTATATTCAATGTATAAGGGCGAGGTAATACTACCTCGCAAAAGGCTTCAGGAATTTAGAAGAGAGCACGTAGTTTTAACATTCATCGTAGTAACATTAATATTAGTTACATCATTCGTTACGACCAACGCATTAGATTATTGTCATCAGCCAGCGCTAATACTTACATCCAGTCTTCCAATGAGAGATACAAGCTATGAGTCGATTGACTGGATTTCAGCTCTCGAATGGATGAGGGAAAATCTTCCTGAGGATGCCGTAATTGCGTGCTGGTGGGACTATGGCTACTGGATTTCTGTAAACACTAATAGAAGTACTCTTGCAGATAACGGTACGTTAAACACCACGCAGATAGCTGAAATAGCCAGAGCTTTTCTATCCAATGAGACAGAAGCATTAAAGATATTCCACAGTTTAGGTGCCACGCATGTTGTTGTTTTTGAGCCATTCAGATCACTCCAGGGATATGATGTCTATGGCATGCCCGTGTACTTCCCTGATCCATACGGTCATGGAGACTTTGGAAAGAGCTATTGGATGGCTAAAATAGGAGGCTTAGATCCCGATAAATATCAATATGTAACGACAGGACAATTAAGAGGTCTCTTAATACCAGCTAACAATAAGGAGGCTCTTTCAGCTACTCTATACAAGTTACTTTTCGTTAAGACTGATAGAAGGAGATTATACATATTTGAGCCTTTAGTCTGGAATTACTTTCCATCGACGTGGTGGAGCGGAAACCCGATATATAGCATAGAATCGCCGAAGTACTTTGAACTAATATATGCTTCCTATCCAAATAACTGGGTACTAGTATTCAGAATAAACTATGAAAAAGCTAATATGACGAGCCCGACTAGAAAGTAAGGTTATTAGCAGTCAATTAGATTTTTAATTAGTTTTCTTCTATACTTTCCCCATCTATCCTCGGGAGAAAACCTAGCTGGATGGGGGGATCTAACCGGCCCACCACATTTTGGACATTTATCTATACTTAAAGTATAGCGTCCGCATACCGTGCATTTTCTTATTTTTCCTCTCATTCTCTGCCCTTAAGTCTTTATTCGCTTAAAACTAAAGGAACAACCATATTGTTTTGCTCTTTCTTCCATAGTTTTCAGCATGGCTGATAGGACCTTTTCCACAATCTTGTAATCAGGTCCTTCAAGGTCTATTTTATATCTGGGGGCTCCTTCTGTGTATATACGTGTTTTTACTTCCTTGAATTGTTTAGCCACTTTCTCACCGTCAAGTAGGACATTTTTTATGGCTATGATGCCATCCGATTTTAAGCTTCGCAAAATTATGATTCCGCTTACCTTAGCTGTTGGCAGTTCAATATATGCCTGGGCAACTTCAACAGCTACCTTAGCCAGGTCTTCAGGTATGTTTAAGCCCTGAAATGCCTTTTCGCCATATCTAGCGGCGTTTTCAAAACCAGCGTAAATCTCCCCATAATAATCCTCAAGCTTCCATGCAAGATTTCTACAAACATAATCCAGACTCTTACCCGTTTTCTTAGCTATCAATTCGATGAGTTTCACAGCCCTCTGATACCTCTTCCATTCTTTTATCTTAGCTTTTCTCTCGGATTTATCTACACGTTTTAATGATACATCAACATGACCTTTTCTGGAGTCCACACGTATAACTTTGAAAACTCTCTTCTGCCCTTCCTTTAAAACTTCTCTTATACCCTTAAACCATGATCTCGATACCTCATTTAAAGGACAGTATGCCTCCATTCCATCGTATTCATCTAAAGTAACAAACGCTCCATGCTCAAATATTTCGGATACTGTTCCTATAACAAGCTCATTTACTCTAGGATACTTTCTTCTCCTTATCAATTTATGATCCACCCTACTCGAGATATTTTATAATTTTAGCCTTAATTTCAGTTTTTCCGCCCTTCGGTAATGCAAGAATCGAGTTACATACTAAACATCTTACGACTGAGGCAGCGTGATCAAAAATTATCTGCTCGTTTTCACACTCAGGGCATCTAACAAGTACAAACTTACTCTTAGGCTCCGGGATAAGTATCTTTTTTTTCTTCATATTATTTTACCACCTCGACTATTTCAAGCTTTTTTAACCTTATGCCTTCCTTCATCAATATATATCCACATTCCTTACACTTAAGCTTAAGAGTCTGCTTCTTAGTAACCTTCGCTGTCCTCTTCTGCTCCGGTTTCCTCTTAGAACCATATCCTTTCTTTTTTGCAGCATATCGTCTTTCGCCCTGTGCTAGTTTTCTTCTCTTGCCAGGCTTATAGAGCGAAGCTATATGTATTGTATGTCTTCTACAACGAGGACAATATGTTCTAATCTCCTTGGGGAACTTCATGCCTATCACTTGTTTATAATATTTTCCACCTTGAATCTACTTATGCTCTTGTATTTATTTTTGATGCTCGAGCAGATGAATTCTAGCACGTATTCTTTATCGGCATTAATAAATTTTATTTACTTCTTTACTTCTTTATTATGATACCCTCTATGTTGCTTTGATAATCGAGTAAGTTAGTGGTGATGTTATGTCAAAGAGAATTGAGAAAAGGTTAAGGATTAGACGGAAGCCAGATGTTAAAGAAGGCTGGGCTAAAATAAATACAAAAACCAGAGACTTACTTAACTTAAGCGGTGAATTGGAGGTAGTTGTAGGAGGAAAGAAGAGGTTTAGATTTAAAATACTAGCATTAGATGACATTCCTCCAAACGAGGTATGGTGTAACGAGGAAGAGCTACGGAGATACGGTATAGCGGATAATACTATAGCTACTTGTAGAGCACCTTTATACGGGTAATGTTACTCGGCTACTATCTTTATGTAATGTTTTGTCAGATGCTTTATAGCCTTTTCAATCAAGGATATCGACTTCGATAACCTATTATAATCTCTCCTCGATACACGGACCATGTATTCGGATGTTCCGTCCGGAAACCATATAATGCTTAATCCTAAAATTCTAGCTGGATATATCAGCTGTGAAATTATATTTTTAATATCGGAACTTTTCCTAACAATTTTTACGTTTCTTTCAAGTTTTCTCTCTAAGTACCTAACAATTTTTCTCCACAATTTCTCTGACATTTCTTTGGAATCCGTTATTAACATAAATATTGTGTTGTCAACCTGATACGACTTGTGAAACACAACGTCTTTTAGCTGTGGATATTTATTTTCAAGCAATACTAGATGATGCGATATTTCTATATCTATATCGCTTATCTTGCCCTCATCATACAATTTTTGACATTTAGCGCAGAGTATCCTTGTTTTTGCATCGAATATACATATTGGAGTTTTTACCGTCTTAACCACCCTTTGAAAGTTTTATGGTAATCGTACTTATTCTTCTAGGTGCACCGTGAGCATCCGGTAATATCTCACTACCAAGCTCTATCTTATCAATTTTTACATCTCTCATATAGTATCGGCGTAGTCGCTCGACTACATCAACAGCCTTTGATATATTCTTACCCCTAGCCATGATAATTATTTCATTTTTCCCTTCATGAAATATCGTTAAGCACGCCAGTATATATCTGTCTATAGTCTTACTTCCTATCAGAACAGTTCCTTCGATAACCATCTTCACCACTTTACAATAACCTTTCCCTATGCTCTTATACTGTTTATGGATATTTCCTTAAGAATTTTTCCTCAAAGAGGAAAGTCAGTATGTTTTGTTTCAATTAGGGCAAATTCTTGTACATATAAAAGGAGCATGGATATTTTCTATATCCTAACCGCCTATAGTAGTCGCGTACTCCTATTCCTGAGATTACGAAAATACGTTTCTTATCGAATTCTTCGTAGGATATTCTTTCAGCTTCATGTAGGAGTTGTCTACCATACCCTCTGTGCTGCCATCCTCCAGTATTTCTCTCCCCTACTGGTATGGATGGACCATAAACGTGGAGTTCTCTTACGATAGATGATTTTTCATCGATCTCTTTTCTAATACTATCTGTGGAGGGTATCCTTAACCTTAGGAATCCTATAAGTATTTCATTTCTAGTATCTTCAAACGATAGAAATATCTCTATTCCGTCGCTGGCCGTATATTCTATTCTGGTCATTTTAATATTGTCTGGATCTGGAACCTTTCCTTCTCGAAGCATTTTATGCCCTACTTCTCTACACCTTATACATTTACATTTCATTCCTTTTCTTAGCATGTATTGCCTTACAACCTGCCTTAAGTTCCCTATTTTACAACCTGCGGCTACATATTCAATTGGTATATCTCGCTGTATCCGCATTATTCTGACGTATTTAGGAACCAGTGCTTTCATTTTGGCTATAAGATCCACAAGCGTGACATCATCATATGCCTTATACTCGCCCTTCCTCCACATTTCATATAGCCTCGTTCCGGGAATAACAAGTGTCGGATAGATTTTGAGCATATCCGGTCTGAAGTTAGGGTCATCAAATAATTTTTTCATCATATCCAGGTCTCTCTTAAAGTCTGATCCTGGAAGACCAGGCATAATATGGTAACATACCTTAAATCCCGAGTCCTTCAAGTGCTTTGTCGCTATAATTGTATCTCTAACGGTATGTCCCCTTCTCACAAGCCTTAGTACATCGTCGTAAATTGATTGCACTCCCAACTCCACTCGGGTAACTCCGTACCTAAGGAATCTTTCTATATGGTGGGGTTTAGCCCAATCCGGACGTGTTTCAATAGTCATGCCAACGCATCTAACATTTGCCTTCTCGTTTCTCCTGATTGCATCATCCAGATATACCCATTTCCTCTTTTTAGCTCTCGGAAATCGGTTCATAGCCTCAAGAGCCTGCGTTATAAACCACTCCTGGTAATCCAGAGGGAACGAGGGAAATGTACCCCCCATAACTATGAGTTCCACTTTAGATGGAGTATGTCCCATTTTTACATACTGAAGCAATCTTTGCCGTACCTGCTCGTACGGATCGTAATTTAATGCTTTAGCCCTTAGTACTACAGGGGATTTCTCCACATAGCTTTGCGGCGTTCTCCAGTCAGTGCCTCCGGGACAATAAATGCATTTACCATGAGGACATGGAAAAGGTTTTGTCATAGCTGCAACTATAACTACTCCGGAAATAGACCTGACGGGCTTCTTAACCTTTTTAATCGTTTTCAACATTTATTTACCACCGCAACACATACATAATTTTGCGGGAAATATTTTGATCTTAATTTCATAGTATATATACGCTCTATAGTTAAACCATTGATGCTGGAAACTAAGCGTCTTAATTCGCCTTTAGAAAAGAGATGGTAATATCTTTTTAACGTCCTGCCCATATGGCGCCATTTTACATAAGCATCACCTATTTCTAAAGCCCTTCCCGTCAGGTATGTTGAGATAACTCTAACTATGTGCCTCGGCTGATATCTCGACCAAACAGTTATTACTACTATTCCCCCCTTTACACCTACTCTTACAACATCTTCCAATACTTTTCTTCGAAACATGTTATATGGTATATGATGTAAGACAGCTATTAAGAGAATACCTTTCGCGATATTATCCCTTAGAGGTAGCGATAGAATATCTGCAACTATAACATCTAAGTTGGCATCAAGCTTACGTCGTTTCGCCTTTCTTAAAGTCACTTTACACATATTATATGCTACATCTACAGCTAAGACTCTATGAGATCTAGCCAATACTAAGCTATATCTCCCAGTACCAGCACCAAGATCAATTATATAGCGATCAGGCTCTATCCTAACAATATAATCCATCAGTTCACTCCAAATTTTACCTCGAGTTCTATCATAGCTAAAGTAGATTCTCTCAAATACATCCTTGATATTTTTTCTAACTATTTCGTAGTATTCTTTGGCTGAGTACATATCTCTCTATTTTCTATACTCTCTGTACCAATTTCCGAGTCAACTATTAAAAATATTTTCAGCGATTATTCCTTATCTTCACTACCTCCTTCTCAAGAATAGTTATACTCTCTGTCAGTTTCATAACATGTTTTTCAAGGGCCTCTAATCTTAGATTAAGTTCTTTCATATCACTCTCTTCTGCTGATGTCCTCTTTTTTCTGTCAACGAATCTCAGCTTGTTTTTCGTACTTTCTAGGTACGGTTCTCTTTCTATAGCTTTCGGTATGTATATTTTTCTAAGTTTGCCGTCCTTCAATACTAATGCTTCTCCTACCCTCAAGTCTAGGGGATTTATATTATAGTTACTAGGCAATCCCATGCTTTCTATTTCCTTTCCGTGAAGTCGATGCATTACAACTATTCTAGAGTTTTTTATTATACTTTTAGCGGTTTCGCTGGGGAATTGAGATACGGCGATAATTAACTCGCCGAATTTCCTTAGTTCAGCAAATATTCTTTCACCAATGCTGGGTTGTGAATCCAGTCGTCGATAGGGAATAATGTTCCATGCCTCTTCTATTACAGTAGCATGCAACACCTTATTTGATATGGGACGTAAATGTGAGGCATAATCGTATAGTAGTTTGAGAAGTATTAAAACGAAGAGTTTCCTCGAGTAGATGCTTCTAAATACGCTCAGATCAATCAATACATTCTCTTCAAAGAGTACGTTTACATCATATCCACCGCCAAATGCCTTTCCTGCTCTTCCCTCGCTAAGGCTACTTAGCCTTCTCCTAAGCGCCATTTTAATTTCATTATCATAAAAACTTCTTATGGGTAACCTCTCTATAACATGAAGCAACTCGCGTATAGTCGGCTCTCCATATTTGTTAAATGCCTCTGTTAATGCAACTTTTAACATATACTTTTGTGGCTCAGATAGCTTATATACGTCGCCGAAAAGATCCACTAAAAACTCTATGTGCTCCGTTAAGTCACCATATGCCTTATAGAGCGGATTTATAGCAAAGTTCTCACCCGGAATTAAGACCTTAAAGAAATTAGAAACATATGGATAATACTCTCCATGCCAGTCGAGCACAAGCGTGGGAGTAAGTCTGCTAATTTGGTTTAAAATAAATTTTACGGTATTGGATTTTCCGCTTCCCGTAGATCCGAAAAGACATACGTGCCCTGGTTCAAGTTTCATTACTACAGGAAAAATTCCGCTGAAGCCTAGCAAGATTCTACCGCCCTTAGAGAAAATTTTCCTATATAAATTAATCATAACATTTTTACTTAATATAATTGGTATTAAAATACATAAAATAAATAGGTATAAAATATATTCTTTGTAAGAGCTTAATAAAGTTCCTCCGTTGCCGATATATGATAAGAATTTTATGTTTTTCAGAGAAAATATGACCATTAAAGCTATAATACTCCATAAGATTCTAGTAGGAATATTGGTATTTTTCATCAATACTTATTAATAAAATGGTTTATAGAAGTGTAGCTTACAAGGGTAGCACTAATAATATTAGGGAGGACCCAAAATAGAGTTTTCAATATAAGTATAGGAACATTAAGCTAAAGAGGGGTGTATGATGAATAAAATAAAGGGTGTGCTGTACGACGACGGCGTAATAGTTTGGGACATTGAGAGTGCAAAGATGCTTTATAAGAATGGTTTTTATGGTAAATATTTGGGGGTTAGAAAGGCTAAAGAGCTGGAAATGGATAAGCCTCTTCAGCTTTCTCTAATTGAGGCAGTCTATTTATTTGAGAAAAATATATTAGAGGTATATCTCGGAGGAAGAAAGCTCTCATACTATGAGTTAAGAAAAATAGCCTCCTCTAAAATACTGCTTTTCGAGGACATATACATAGTTTATAAAGATCTGAGGGATCGCGGCTATGTAGTAAAATCTGGCATGAAGTTCGGAGCTACATTTGCCGTATATGAGCATGGCCCTGGAATAGATCATGCGCCTTTCCTTGTACATGTGCTTTCTTTTGAAGACGAATTGGATCCTCTAGAGATCGTGAGAGCTGGTAGGCTCTCACATTCGGTTCGTAAAAAATTTGTAATAGCAGTAGTAGACCCGATATCGAGAAAACCTTACTACTACATTTTTAAGTGGTTCGGTTAACTATAATTTATTCAGTAATATTAGTCTGAAATCACTTACCGTATCTTCTATTATATCCGAGGTATCCTCTAGCATATCGACTATTTCCTTTATAAGTATCGTTTGATGAAGGAGCTTCATTGTATCCAAGATTGCGAAGCTAGTTTTCCTATATTTCTCATCAATGTCTCGTTCCAAGTTTTCTATTTTTTCACAAAGTGTGAGGGAGTGTGGTGGATTAACTATTAGGGAGGAGGTCATAGCTATAAACGTTTTAACCATTATTGAAAGGCTATCTAGAAGATCTAGTATGGAGGAGCTAATTCTTGTATCTATCTGCCATCCCTTTGTAATATAGTATTCCAGCCTATACATAATGCCGAGCACTTTATCAGAAACGCTATAAACCTTGGCAGTGATTCTTATCCATTCCTCTTTATTCATTAATGCAGGATAAGTCTTAGAGATATACGCAAGAACATCTTTTCGAAGAATTTCGATTTCAGACTTTAGATCCTTTGCCTTATTGATAATTTCTGTCATACCGTTTTTCTCTATACTATTAGAATTGGTAACGATGTATCTCACTAATTCTAGCATATCGCTTATTTTTCGTGTTTCATTCACTATTATTTCAGCTATCCTATCGCCAGCTATCGCTATGATTCTGCCTCCTTCTACGTCTTCTCTATTCAGTTTCTCCATATCTTCCCCACCAACATTAACTTCCAATAAGATTATATATTTAGCGTTCTTCGACGGAGGCTAAAGCCTCTATTTCTGTTTCAGCTACATAAGTATTCCTGAAGATAAACTTATATCTAAGTGCTAGAATTTCATCAGATAACTGAGCGGGGAGGATAAAATGCCATTAAGGCCGGGACGATGCTATAGACACTTTGGAACACCACCTTATACTCGTAAGGAGTACATTAAAAGTATACCTCCAGTCATGATTCCAAAGTTTGACCTAGGCAACTTGAAAGGAGATTTTCCGGTCATAGTAAAATTGGTATCCAAGGAGGCCGGTCAAATACGTATGAACGCAATCGAGGCGGCTAGGATAATATCGCATAAATACTTGGCATCAAAGGTAGGTGAAAATAACTATCACTTAAGGATAAGCATCTATCCTCACCACATTTTAAGGGAGAATAAAATGATGGCAATGGCAGGAGCCGATAGATTGCAGGATGGCATGAGAAAGGCTTTCGGCACTCCAATAGGCAGGGCTGCTAGGGTTAGGGCAAACCAAGTATTGATGTATGTTAGAACATACCCCCAAAATATTGATAAGGCTAAAGAGGCGCTACGTAGAGCATCATCAAAACTACCTATTCCATCAAGAATAGAAATAGAATATCCTTCCTAAAATAATATGGTTGTTATTAGAAGTACCTAGGGATTTGGAAGGATGATATCCGCCATACATAGAGATAGGGTTAATATTTGTACAAAGATATGGAGTAGCATAGTAAAAGGCGATATATCGAGCAGGAAAAAAGCTAGGAAAGTATTAGCTACAGAATATAAGAAAAACAGCATTGAACCACTAAGAGGTAGATCCAAGATAGATCTGGCAGACAAAGAGCTAATAACGTTATATCTCGTAGGAAAGTACGGCCTAGGATTATATAAGGAATACCCACTCGTTTTTAAGAAAATATTCAGTAAAGAGATAGTATTCGAGGAGGTATTAAACAAAATATTAGAGCATCCTGAAAAGGCGGAGGAAATACTCAAGGAGACTTATGGCAACAAATTAAACGAAAACATAATTTTTAGAATAATTAGGCTATGCTTCACAGCAATTGTCCTAGGTTTTAGAAGCGAAGACGACTTAGTTAAACTGGTAAGTATCTTAAAGAAAGTTTTCCCGGAACTACGTAAAAGATTTCTTAGCTTCATAAAATTCTACGTTGCATTTAGGATAGCCGAAAGAATAGTGGGGGGCGAACTTAGGAATAGGATAGAGAAAGAGGCACTAAAACACTCCTTATGTATAAAATTTGGAGAAGAAAAATGTGCTCCATCCGATGATTTCATAAGATACATAGCAAAGGAGGTACTAAAGGGCGAGGAATACAAAATCAATAGGGTTTTCAAAACTGAGATAAACGTGATTTAACGAGTAAGAATAACAATTCTAGGGTAAACGTCACCCTGTCTAATTCTAAATTGATCTAGTACTGTAAACCCTAGATTTTCCGCTATATCCCTTATATTCTTCAACGATAATAGACAGGCTATACCTCCAGGAAATATTATGTTGCTCAATGCCTTAAGAAATCTTCTAAGGAACCTTTTCGACAATCTTATTCTAATACCGTAAGGTAGGTTTGAAATAATGTACCTAATTTTCACTCTAAATAGTTTATCCATCAAAGTCGCATCGGAGACTATGAGATGCATCCTAGAGTATACGCCAGCCGCTAAAGCGTTCGTTTTCGCTCCGAGAACGTGCTTGAAGTTTATGTCTATTCCTATAAAATCGGATCCACATAGATCGTTAGCTACTTCAATAAGTATAGTTCCGCTTCCACATAGAGGATCTAGAACTCTTTCTCCATTCGATGGGTTTGCCAGAATAAACATGGAATATGCTATTATAGGATTAAGGGATGAAGGATGAATGTAAACTTTATATCCTCTATCCCTAAGCGAAACCTTGTATCCTGTAATATCTATGCATAGAAGAAAATGTTTCCGAGAAAATTCAGCATAGAAGGTTACGTCAGGATTATCTAAAATTACTGTGGGAGCAAAGCCATAGTGTTTCTCCAAAATTTCAATAATTTTCTGACCCAGCAATCTAGCCAGCTCGCTTGAGGTTTGCTCCATTGTAGCTAGCTTATTAACTGAAACCCTAAAGCTCATAAATGGACTTATGTATTCGTGAAGCGGAATACTGCTTAAGCTAGAAATGAGTTCGTTAACATTACATGTTTCTTCGTTAAGGCGTACTTCATGGAGAATTAAATATATTTTTTCAACGGTTTTAACGTTGCGACACAATAAGTTAATAACGTTATCATCCTTTACACAACAAAAAACTCTGCCGCTCAGGCTGCTATAATGTACCTCCGTAATACTGTCTCCTAAGAGAGATCTGATCTCTCTAGCCACTATTTTCTCTAAACCCGGTACTGTAGTCAAAAGTAACTTAATCACGAGCATATATGTAACTTAGAACCTTTAAAAAATGTTCATTAACAAATACTAAAATTTCCTCATTGCTCACGCTCTGAAAGTTATGGATCAGTATGCATGCAAATAAACCTGCTAGAACCCTTTGAAAATTCACATTGTCCATTGAAGCCTTCTCGATAACCATCAACCTATAGTCATCCATGTTTATATGAACTCCTTCAAAGACGTTAAGCCAATTATCATTACCCCTAAAATATTCATGAAAAGAGATTATAACCTCCTCCGGGAGAGAGAGACCACGTTTTAAGGCAAATGATGAAACATAACGGGCTATCCTGCTAACCTCTTCCTTAAATACTTCGGATACATTACCTAAGATAGATAACATGATGTTCATTCCTAGTTTAGTTACCAAAGATCATTATTAAATCCATTTCTCTTCAGCCATAAAGCTTTTAAATCCTCGTAGTACTAAATAATCGAGGGGCCGTAGCCCAGCAAGGCAACAAGCCCTGGAAAGGTAGGGCGTCCGGCTCCAGACCGGAAGGTCGGGGGTTCAAATCCCTCCGGCCCCACCTTCTCGAAACAAAGGCCCCGGTGGCCTAGGCTGGTAGGGCACCTGCTTGGTAAGCAGGGGGTCGCGGGTTCGAGTCCCGCCCGGGGCTTCTATATTGTACAAAGGATCGTGAGAACAGGCGCTAAAGTACCCCATAATATTCAAAGATAAATGCAGACAGTCACTGATTTAGAAAGGCTAGATAAACAGGGAAAAAGATAACTCGATTTATTTTTCCGAGAAAAATATAACTTAAGAGTATACCATTATGTGAACAACCGAATTAATATATAAATGGGATTTACCATTTTTAGATGATGATGAATTTCGGCAAATAGGCGCTTTTCGAAGAGTTTACGGCCTTAAATATTTTAGCCCCTCTTTTTCTGCTTTTGTTTGTTGTTTCGCGTTAAACTATAACCAACTATATTTA
>QMRD01000007.1 GCA_003649225.1 Thermoprotei archaeon
CTCTTAAGCGACTCTATGTCATCATAGCCCTCCTTAATAGCCTTTACAACATCCTCATAGGTTACCTCTTCGCATAAACACACAAACTTCTTACCCTTATCCTCACACATCCCCCATCACCCTTATACCTCTAACCTCCATAGCTAATTTCTCGTCAACCTCCACTGTAACAGCATAAGTCTTATCCTTCGACTCAACAACCTTCACTATCCTGCTATAGCCTAAAGACGACCCATCCCTACCTAAAAGCTCAGCCCTTAAACCTACCCTAGGCCTAGGAAGCATCTCATACGGCACCGTTACCAGAGCCTTACCATTCCCTACACTAAGATCAACAACGAATATAGCTAAACCCGGACACCTTAAAACACAAGCTCCGCAGCCAATACATTTATTGAAATCGACCTTAGGAATATCGTTAATGTTCTCTTTAACTATAGCGCCGAAGGGACAGGCAAATACGCAGGCGTCACACGGTATCCTTTGGACACATTCAACAATTACCACGGGCCCTTTACGCATCCTAGCCTCACTCGGCATTAACCCAAGTTTCCTTAAGTCCTCAACCCTAATAATTCCAGTTGTCTCAAAACTCATGAGACCACCCCAATTAGGGCTTTCCTTAAACCCCTAACAACCTTGGCGCTAAACGGCCCAGACCTTATCTCCTTAAGCATAGCTTTCATCTCTTCACGCTTCTTAATCCACTCGCTCGAAACTCCCACAACCTTCATAGCAGCAGAGATTCCAGCTATACGCCCCTCAAGAATTGCCGTTGAAGCTTCCTCAATACCTGATAAATCGCCTGCAACAAATACGCCTTCAACGGTAGTTTCAAGATTTTCATCCCTCAAGGCAACTTCACCACCGAGCTCGGGAATATACCGCATTTCACATCCAGCTTGGAAAAGTAGCTGGGAGCTCGGGTTTAACCCGACAGCTAGACATATAGTATCGACTTCGATATCCCTTTCACTGCCGGGTATTTCGTTCCAGTTCTCGTCAAGCTTAACTATCGTCGCGCCTTCTACGTGATCCCTGCCTAGCGCCCGTTTAATTGTATGTGATGTGAGTATTGGTACGCCATACCTCCTAACCTTAGCAGCGTGTACCACGTATCCGCCTATTCTAGGCATAGCCTCCACGATAGCTTTAACCTCTATCCCTGCCTGAAGCATCTGATAGGAGACTATTAGACCGACGTTACCTGCACCAACCATTAATACGCTATTTCCGGGCTTTATCCCGTAGACGTTCATCAGGGTCTGGGCGGCTCCAGCGCCCATAACACCGGGTAAATCGTTGTTCTCGAAGACTAGAAAGTTCTCGGATGCACCTGTGGCGAAAACTATAGTCTTCGCCTTAACCTTCACTATCCTATTGTCCCTAAGCACGCCCAAAATTCTTCCCTCATAGAAGCCGAAGACCTCGGCTCCAAGCATAACCTCTATGTTAGGTAGACTCCTAACCTCGTCCTCCAGTATCCTAGCGATCTCGATGCCCCTTATACCGGAGTATAGATCCTTCGATCCAAAGAACTTATGCGTCTGTTTAATAAGCTGTCCCCCAAGCCTATAGTTCTCATCCATAAGCAAAACATTAGCTCCAACCCTTGCAGCATATATGGCTGCAGATAAACCAGCGGGGCCACCGCCTACAACAGCAACATCTGTCTCCATCTCCTCCCAGTCTTCAGAGTTCTCCAAGTTCACGCTTGAGGGTAACTCTCCATATCCCTCCTGCGTCTCAACAATCATTCCATTCTCCACAGGAACAATACATGACCTAACGTTCGGTACACCATTTAAGCGAACCATACAGGATGAACACTTACCTATCATGCAGTAGACACCTCTAGGCCTCCTGTACTTAGGACTCTTCGTAATCCTTCTGTATCCGCTGGCGTATAGCGCTGCTGCTATGGTTTCGCCACTATATCCTTTAATTCTCTTACCGTTGAAGTAGAAGTATACCTCCTTATCCCTCTTAAATTCTAGAATTGGGTGGTTATAAATCCGTAAATCCAAGATGGAACACCATAAAAATATTCTCAGAATAAAATAATAAGCTTTTACATAGAGGATTCAAGCGTATGGTATAAGGGAAAAGAGATATTATAGCTAAGATAATTTCTTATTACATTTTACCGCTACTTATTAAGAACTATTCTATGAAACTATTTTATAGGCTAACTTTTAATATGAGAAATCAAATTATATAAAGGGGAGGGATCGGCATGTTTTACTGGTACTATCCGTGGTACTATAGTCCCTTCCTATATTACTACATGATTTGGCCATACTACTATTACTACTATAGCATGCTGCCCTACTATCTGCTACTGGGAACCCTGGGCTACTGGCTGTATCCCTGGTATTACCTCTGGTTTTCACCGTGGTTCTGGATCCTATTCTAAGGTGATGAATGTTGGTTAAACTGGCTATTACAACAAGCACGCCTGACGGCCTATCCGCCTATGTATCTCCACAGTTTGAAAACTCTCCCTACATAACGTTCGTTACAGTTGAGGATGGAAACGTCACCGACGTCTATTCCATACCGCTAGCTGGAGGTTTCTTCTTCCCATACCCAATGTACAATCCAACAGATATCGTTGTAAGGGAGGGGGCAGAGATTCTAATAACAGCCTCCATCATGCCACAGTCTAGGACGATGCTAGAGCAAAGAGGAATAAAGATTCTATCGGTTGAACCATACCTCACCGTACAGGAGGCAGTCGAAAAATACAAGAATGGAGAGTTAACTGAGATGCCTACAACAGCTCAGCCACCAGTTGCTCCCACGTATCCTCAGCCTCCATCAATGCCAAAAGTTCAGCCTCCACCTATGCAATTTCCATTTATGCAATTTCCGTTTATGCCGATGGCTCCGCCTAGATATCAGCCCCCCACAACTCCACCAGCTCAAATGCCCCCTATGGGAGATAGAGAAAGCTTTATAAAATTTTTAGAAAGACAGAGGTGGATGTTAGAACAGCAGAAGTGGATGTTAGAGCAACAGAAAGATATGCTTGAGAAACAGCTTTCAATAATTAGCTCACAACTCGAAAAGATTAAAGCTAAAATAGAGGAGCTAAAATCCTCCTAATTTCCTAAACTTTTTACCCTAGTTTTTACTTTAAGCTATTATTACTGAATTAAGGGAAAATATTTTCAAATCGGGACTTTACGGATGTATTATCATCTTAAAAGCTTTAAGATTGGTGTTCAGGCTACATTTGTTTTGTCATAGAAATAGTTGTAGATAACCTAAGCTGCGTATTTAGGGTTATAATAAGTTCTATTTAACTACGGATTCTCAGCTTAAGGGTTTTCAATGACCACGGTCTTCCCAAGGATAATCTAATGGATCATCATTAGTTCATCGATACGTTCCATGTAGACATTAACTTAAGTATCTAGCCCTACAATATCCTCCAGCGTGTAAACTTTCAGATCTTCGGCTCTAATACTCTGTCCACTTCGGCATACTATCACGTATGTTTTCCTTTTAACGTCAAATCGCCTTGATTTAGCTATGAGCTCTTCAAATATTCCCTTAATATCTCGGCGCGTTAAGTCACTCCACTTTACTTCAACGAATATTCCTAGCTCCCTTCCCTTAAGACCTACTATATCTATTTCCTCGCCCTTATGCCACCATTTACCAAATTTAAGGGCCATAGGTAGCCTACCACCCTTAATTTCATGTATAATGTGTTCCAACGCTATCTTCTCATATACCTCTCCGAGATAGCTGTCGTAGTCCCGTTTAATGTCCTTCACGGTGTAGAGCCCCGTTTCTATCTCACTTAAATTCGGATAGATGTATCTAAACCAGAATCTCGTGAAGTTGTCCCTTATCCTATATATTCCCCTCTTGCCGCCAGCTATGGGCTTAACGTGCTCTATCAGCTCTATCTCAATTAAGTTCTTCATGTATTCGGTAATTGATTTCCTCCCAACAAAGCTCTTTATCTCTCCCAGCCTCGTCTTCCCGGCAGCGATTGCCTCGAGAATTCTCTTGTAGGTTCCAACCTCTTCAAACTCGTAGCGTAGAAGGAAGTCGCCCTCCTCCCTTAGGAAGCTTTTAGGATCCTTTAACTCCTCATCGAGCCATTCCCAGAGGGGCATCCTCACCTTTTCAAGATAATACGGTATGCCATCTGCAAAGCCGTAGATTTCAACTAGCTCCCGCGGGGAAGCCTCCGGGAAGAACTCCTTAAGGTACCTGAAGTTAAGTGGCTTAAGCCTTATTTGCCCCGTCCTACGTCCATAGAGTGGAGACTTATAGCTTAGGACTTTCTCCCTCATCATCGATATAGAAGAACCTACGAGTATAAGCTTCGTTCTAGTATCCAGTAATATAGTGTCGACTATTCTCTGGAAAATCGATAGAACAGCCTTATCTTCCTTTATAAGGTTGGGGAATTCATCTATGATAATTATTTTATTCTTCAAAAAGTGGAAGTATGCTTCCCAATCCTCTTTGACATACCTTAACTCACCCACCAGCTTGGAGGCAGTCCTCTTAAATCTCTCCAAATTACCCCTCTCAACGGCAAGATAATATATGTAATCCCTGCCCTTAACTGCCTCCAGAATTAGCCTAGTCTTACCAATCCTCCTCCTACCGTAAACTACCAGAAATTCAAACTTATTGCTGTCAAATATATTCTCTAAAGCTTTAAGTTCCTTCTCTCTATTGATAAACTTGGCAACCATAATTATGATAATTAGAATTACCTATTTTAAATTATCTATAGACGATACAGCCTTGTTATTGGGTTGAAGACGACTACATATTCGGCAGCCTCCTTGATAGCTCGGGAGGCAGTTCCTCGGATAGAAGTATCTCTCCACCGCTCCTCTCAGCAATAATCGATGCTAAAACAAGAGTCTTTAAAGGCTTACCGAAAGCGTCGTAGGCTGTCCTCGTAAATACCTTAAACTTCATATCCTTAACCTCTATTTCATCCCCCTCCCTATATTCCTTAACCTTAACTCCATCTCTATACATAGATAATCCGCCCAAACCTCCCTCCAACTCAATAATTGAATTGCCATGGGGTATAGCCACTGAAGCCGCTCCACCCAGTAGGAGGCTTACAACATCACTATAGTCCCTAGGCATTATAGCCAGGAAGTAGGCTTTAGGAATCTTTCCCTCATACCTATTTAGGAATAGGGTTAAGCTAATAATCTCATTAAGAAGTTCGCTGGGATTAGTACAGCGCTTACCCGATAGAATGCTCTCAAATACTGGAAACTCTACCCCGAAGTTATCCCTAATATACCTAAGTAACCCGATGTAATGTCGCCTAAAATATATGCTTGAAAAGAAGTCCGCCAAAATAGTCTCTCCATCCTTAACCACAACAACGTATATAGGCATGATACTATTATTTCGCCGCAGATATTTTAGCTTATAGAGAAAAGCTTCACATCTCAATGTTATTGAGGTTAATCCTCTATCCAGGCCTTACATGACGATTTTGTATTTTTCAATAGTAGCACATATTTACTGGCAAGGTTCTATTGATAGAATTCGTCTGCAGTAGTCGATTTCCAGCTTACAATACTTTAGGAGGTCCTGGCCGACAATAACCTCAGCTAGACCATCTATAGTCTCTATTGGTCCCTCAACCTCGAAATTGAAATCCTTCAGCAGTACTGTACCATAAGTGTATGTAGTATGAACCACTATGCCTATAGGGAAAACAATAGTTGATTTATGTAACAGCATTTCATTAAATCTTAGCTTTTCAAATATATCCTTAGGTACGGCCACAAAGCCCTCGTATCCCGTGTCCACTACTGCAAGTACGCTACCTTCCTCAGGATATCTAGTATTAAGCAGAGGATTAAATATAACTATTCTAATAAATGGAGTCCCATTCACGATCAAAGCCTAGATCCCCTTAACCCGATTTTCCTTCCGGATCTTAGCATCTCTACGGAGTATATCCTAACACTCCTTGGATCAATATTAAGATTCCTTAATTTATTGGCAAGTTCTCTTAGAGAGGAGGCCTTAGCCACTACCTCTCCATCCTTTTCAGCATAAAACCTCTTATCGCTATATTCTATGTAGTCCAGATACACCCTAATAGCGTTTTCAATAAAGCTGGAGAGAGCTCCACGCTTAATCCTACCAGTTCTACGTAAATACTCCCTTAACCTCTTCTCTAGTTCATCACTAATAACTATAGTTAGCGTACCCATGCCAGACACCAAGATTAAATATTTATTATTTAAATAGAATTTAAATAATATTTACTTATCTTCCATTTATCCCCAATAGCTCTAGATTCTGTATCGTATACAATAACTTCAGCCTCTTACCCAATTAGTTATATAATATTACTCGGTTCATATTCTTATCAAAACGCAGAAGGGGGGATGTGATTCCTATACTCAAAGGCTACACTAATTTGGCTTTAAACTTTTACTAGTTTGCATTTTCTACTATAGAATCTAAGTTTTTCGGGAGGCTGAACATGTATTTCGAAGGGATCCTTAATGCCTTTCTTCCAGAGTTCCGTAAGCACATTCCCAGGGCTGACGTTCGTGATTATTAGGATATCTATATCGCTTGAAAATACATATTTACCTTCAGCAACCGAGCCGAATAGAAATACTTCAGCCTCGGGATCCATCTTCCTCACGGTATCCTTTATAATCTTAAGGTACATTTCCAGATTATTGAAGATTTCCCGCCTTCTTAGCGCTTCTCTAACTAATAGATTCGATATTTCTAATCACCTCCTCTACAACTTTAGCTAGTCTCTCAACTTCATCCCGCGTATACTCCCTTACAACATACCTAGAAGTAATGTATGCATCTTCGAGTACTCCAAGCTCCATTAGATAATTCCTAAGTAGGCTCTCAACCCTTTCCCTAGCCTCGCCTGAAAGAATTCCGGAGAGCATCTCTAGTAATCTTCTAATGCTGTGCGTTCTAGGGTAATCTACGCCCATTTCCAATAGTTTAGCTTTAAGAAATAGCTGAAGCGCTTGTTCAAGACTAAATGCGGCTAAGTCGTAAAATCCTCTATCAATTTGGAAACGCGCTGTTTCAAAAAACATTCTGGATCTTCTAATTAACTGCTGTATCTCATCTATTCTCACGGAAACACCTGATTATATAAATTCGCGAACGTTTATATAAGCATAGATTAGCTTTTCCAGCCAGCTATATCCCTCGCCACAATCACACCTGATATCGTTACAGCCTCTATTCCTCCTCCAGGGAACGTTGAGGCGCCAGCTAGGTATAATCCCTTTATAGGCGTCTTAAAGTATGGGCGCTTCGGCGCATCTATGGACTGATCGAAGGCATAAATTGCTCCACGATAATTCAAGGTATACCTCTTGAAGGTATATGGTGTAGCTGCATCCATGACTACAACGTGTTCGCTTAATCCAGGAATTATCCCCTCCGCCTTTCTAATCAGTTCTTCGGCGAATTTCCTCTTTCTAGCGGCATAGGTTTCAAAGCCTATCTTCTCCTTATCGAAGAAATCATACATTTTCGTTGGCAGTAGCGTCACTATAGTTAGGGTCGAACATCCCCTTGGAGCGAGGCTTTCATCCATGTTGGAGTTAATGACTAAGCCTATTCCTCTATCGAGATCCTTAATTAGGGGAGGGTACCTTGAGAGATCCATGTCCAGCCCTAGGTAGACCATGAAGGCCGTAACTGAGGGCTTTAATCTCCTGATCTCCTCTGCGAAATCCGCTGGCAAACCGTCTACTAGACGTAGTAGCTGCTTTACGTTAGCGTTAAACACTACTATCGAAGCCTTAAACATCTTCCCGTTAGCAATAACTCCCTTAACCTCCCCATTCTCCACTACTATCTTCTCAACCTTATGTCTAGTTAGGATTCTCCCGCCGTTTTCCTCTATAATTTTGGCTAGCAGATTTGCGTACTCCTGAGAGCCACCTCTCGGATAATAGCCTCCGTACATATAGTATCCGTACATGATAGCCATGGATAGAGCCGGAGTCTTCTCGACGGACGTACCAACGTATGCCGTTAATATAGATAACAGCTTCTTTAAATCCTCGTTACTGAAGTACTCGTCCAAGAGCTCCTTAAGAGTCCTACTCTGCAACATATATGCGTGGGGTCTCACTCTCGGGTAGTTGAATAAAGCCTTAAAGCCTGCAACCTTAAATATGAGTGGTGGAGGCAGTGGAACGCCTCCCGTTTCAACAATGTTCATGTAGAGCTCCCTATATGCATTCTCCATGAGCCCGAAGAACCGTCTAATGGAGTCGGCTTCATCAGGGAATTTCTCCACTAGGAGGTTGATGAAGTCGCTGAATTTCTCGGGAATTTCCATTAATTCACCCTTAAAGATATAGGCTTCCCTAGTTCGAGTGAAAACGTTCCTCCAATCAACGTCCAGCTCATCCAGCAGGAGCTTTATCGGTCCGTTCTCCCATAATCCACTAATGGATTCAACGCCGCCGTCGAAGGTAAATCCCTTTCTCTTGAACGAGGTGCAGTAGCCTCCAACCTGATAATGTTGCTCCAGAACCGTAACCTTAAAGCCGTTTTTCGCTAGCAGAGCGCCGCAAGTTAGACCTCCAATGCCCGCTCCCACAATTACGACTTCCCTTCCATTGGGAGACCAGTCTGGATACTTCCTGAATTCCCGTCTAAAGTATAATTTAACTAGTTGTTCGGGGAGAACAGCCGATGAAACTGCTCCGCTAACTACTAGAACTACCGTGGTAAGCGAGAGCGGGAAGGGCAGTAGGGATAGAAACGTGTTGGCGAGGAATATTATAGTCCACATATATGTCAACAGGTAGTTTATCCTAAGGAAGTTAGGGTCGTTCCAGTAGGACTCAGGGTAATCGGCCTTAGAGAAATCCAAGGTAAACGGATTCCTCCTTAATATACTGACGAAGGATGTCGTGAAGAGTATAACATAGCTAGCCGGGTCACAATATATGAGATAATCTCCTAACCCACTATATAGGAGTACCAGCGATGTGAGGAAGAATACTAGCGGTGCAGAATTAAAGATCCTTGATCCCCCGATTTTAAACGTCAAATAAAGCACTATAATTGATGCAAGTAGACCTAGGAGGAGACCTAAGGCTAGGTCCACTGCCGATAAACTCCAATACATTATCCATGGAATAAAGGATATGACGACCCTTAAGGCGCCTGGCTTTTTCATTGCAGACACCGGGGCTTGAGATTGCTTCTTCGCTTTCCAGTCCTAAATATAAATGTTTTTGAAGAAAGATATTGAAGTTTCAATAGTATTGTTGAAGCTTAACGTTAGGTAGGAAGACTAATTAGATGAATCGTCATATAGATGGGTATGGATGTATCGCTGCTATTCCTAGAGCTATCGAATATCGATAGGGTTAGGATTCTCAAGTTCCTTGAAGGGAGGAAAATGAAATTAAGCCATATCGCTAGAGAGCTTAATTTCTCAGTTCAGGAAACCCATAGAAATCTTCAGCGAATGATAAAAGTGGGGTTGGTTGACAGGGATAAGGATGGAAGCTATTATCTCACAAGCTTCGGACAATGTATTCTGACATTACTTCCATCGTTTAGTTTTCTGTGTAAACATAAGGACTATTTCCTGACGCATGATCTCACGCGTATACCGAGAAGCTTCCTAGAGAGAATAGGAGAGTTAGCGAGGACAAGGTTTGCTCCGGACCTATTTACGGCAATAAACCTAATTGAAGCTATAATTAGGGAGGCAGAGAAATACGTTTTAATAATAACCGAACATGTGCTTCTAAGCGGCATCGAAATGCTCTCAATGAAACCCCCAGGTATTATTGTTAAGATAATTCTACCATCGAGAGCGTCCCTTCCTAGAAAAGCTAAAGTAGATAATAGGGCTGCTAGAAGGTTTAACGTAAGATTCCTAGATTCAATAGATGTAGCATTGGTGCAGAACGAGAAGCGTGCCGGAATAGCATTCCCATACCTAACGGGTGAAATAGATTACCGAGGATTTCTGGTCGAGGATGAAGAGGGGCTTAGCTGGTGTAGGGATCTATTCCAATACTACTGGGATAAAGCCAAGCTAATAAGGGATGCTGTTTAGCAGTTTTTGCGATAACATTAGCTATTTTATATCTCTTTATCCTTCTTCTTGTTATGCTCTCTACCGTAGATAATTGTTCTCTATTTAAAATTATTTAAGTAATTTTTCGTAATGTCTAGTCATCTTGAGGAGTTTTCTTATTTCTTCTGGCTTCATCGAAGAGTTTCGGGGACACTCCACACTCCAATTCGCTTAACGCTTTCTTCCCTTTCTCATTTCTGGCGCGATGAAATTCCATTCCTGCTGGTGCAGCGAGAATCGAGGAATTGAGGAACAGAGACGTGATGAAGGAGTTGACTCAGCTCTATTCTAAAGAGTTGAGTGGAGCGATTAAAGGTAAATTCTCTCTGCACCAGCAGTTGGATTCCATGTTCAAGAGTGTTAGTAAGAACATAATCATTATCACCACCCCGAAGGTTTGAAAGAAATCGTCGTGAACCATCTGGAGATTTTCAACTTGGCGAAGAAAAGAGGTGTGGAAATAAGGGTCGCTAAAATATCAGATTAGGGGTATTTTACAGCCCAAGCTTATCGCTGATTTCCTGTAGTGCCTTCAAGCTTATCTCTATAAACTCATCTAAGCTTAAACCTATCTTTTCACATAGCATTATCTTATCTCTTCTAACCCTCCTAGCGAAATCCTTCTGCTTAAACTTCCTCTTAACGCTCTTCACCTTAACCTCCGCCAGTTCGACGTTCTCAACAGTTTAAAAGATATAGCATAGATTAGAGCGATAAATGAAAAAAGTCGCATTAGGAAGAAGGTTTTTCTTGAATCGATAACACACAATTTATCCTTTTTCTTACAGACCCAAACTTTAGGCACCTCAGAACATAGCATTTTAGAGCAAGAGTCAATACACATCTGCCAACGTTCTGTTTCTGATGTTCAACTTCCTGTGGAAGCACTCTAGCTGGTAAGCTATTAATCTCCTCCCCATGGAACGAACGATATTCTTTTACTCATTTCCCTAGGAACATACATTGGTCTGAAGGGCATATCACCACATTTTTCTCTTATCTCTCTAATTAGCTCCTCTACAGTCATCTCTTCTTTATAATCCTTTTTGACAGTAGAAAGTTCTCTTTTCACAACACTCAACTTTCCGCTCTTCAATTCCTTATCTCCAATCACGACTATGTAAGGAATCCAAGATCGCTTTGCTTCGAATACTTTCTTAGAAACGGTCTCACTTCTATCATCTAACCCAACTCTTACTTTGTTCTTCTCTAAGATCTCACATATCTCTACACATTTCTCCAGATGTCTCTCTGAGACTGGAATGACTCTAACTTGCTCTGGAGATAACCAGAGGGGGAGCATTGGTAATTTTCCTTCCTTCTCCCGCTTCACAGCAGTCTCTAAAATAGCATACATCTGTCTTTCTATGCTTCCTATGCTACTATGGACTATTATGCATCCTTTCTTCTTTCCGTCTTTATCTATATAGTAAATTCCGAATCTTTCCGAATTTTCAAGATCCAGCTGCACCGTGGAAATCTGTGCATTGAAACCATCGCTTCCTATGGCCTGCCACTCGTTTTTCATGACCCAATAATGTTTCTTTCCGGGAAGGAGCTCGATAAGTGCAGGTTTGTTCACGTTTTTGAGTATACGAAGTATTAAATCTTTAAGTTTCGGATACCAGTCCTTGACGACTCTCCATGCGAATGCATATTCTATGTTGAGGGCGTCCATTAGGCGAGAATATGCATAACTCAGTTCCTCAAATATTTTCTTTCCTTCCTCCCAGTCTTTACAGAAGCTATGAATGTCAGGCATCCAGAAGTATCTGTTTCTCTTTAAGCCTGTACATTCGCCGCGTTGTTCCAATCTGTAACAGTGTGAATAATCGTAAACGCTGAACGGAAGGTTCTTCCAACTTATCGTTGCTTTACTCAACATCTCAAAAACTCCTAGGTCTCCGGCTGCAGGTCTTAGCACAAATTCAACGTTGTCCACTTTAAGTTTGTATATTCTCGCATCGAACTTCCCACACAATTCTTTAACCCTTGGATAATTCGCTCTGTAAAGAGCAGGTGTGTCTACTTTCATACACTTGAGTGGATGAACTATCTTCCAAAAAGCGAAATCTTGAAGAAGATCGTGTATCAACGTACCGTTGGGATAGAATCTAAGATGACCTACATCCGACATTGGTTCATAATCAGCTAACTCCAATTTTCTCATAACCTTTACGTGAGCTGGTTCTATGTCCTTGGGTGGTTTTCCAACAACTTCGTTCCTTACTAGGATTTTAAGGAGAGGGAATTTCTTGAGAACTTCACACTCTTCCCAATTTTCGACATCAATCTCGTATTCTTTGCCATTCACATCCAAGATGATGAACTTGAGACTTCTTCCAGGATTTTTTCTAACGATTATCCCAATACCTTCTCTCTTCAAATCTTCAAGTATCATTTTCAACAGATTCTTACATTTCTCCGATATTATTTTCAAAATCTTATGATTTAAGAATTTTCTGAACTGTATTCGTCTAACCATACTCAAGGATTTATTTAAGTTAGAATAAGGAGAAATCACCTTGTGTTTGTAACGCACCTCTCACGTTTTCACCTAAATTTTGATTAAACCTTAATCTAATAAATCTTTCGATACTAAGCTAAAGGGAAAATTGAAAGTAAAAAAATAATAACTCTCCATTCTTTCCCTATTGCTATCTCTTTCAGTGTGATATTCATATTCTTCAGAAGGTGAAAACTGAGGAGCTTAGGATGGTAGAGAACATCATATTGATGGGAAAAATGATGCAAGAGACGTTTGAGATAAAAATGAGGAAGATTGGTATACAAGTTTGAAAAGAAAAGTAAAGTGTGATGCTATGTGGAAGAAGTTTTCATTTCGGAAAGAGGATTGAGTATTCACAAAGCTAAGAAGCACCGAAGAATTAGAAGACCATTGGTATAATAACAATTCCTGCAGGTTCGAAATCTAGTATTTTCTTCGACAAATAACCATGCGGAAATCTTATAATGTTGAGTCCTTTTCTAAGGAGATTTTAAGTATTCCGTACCTCATACCATAATCTTCTTCTCTGCATCTTTTTATCATCATTAATGTTCCTATGCCCCATTCTTCCAAATACCCGTAGTAGAATAATATTCTTGTGATATGGGGTTTCTGGGTATTAATGGATGGTCTCTCCTTAGGTCGTCTACCGTTAGGGGCTTGGGCAATCCTCAGGAATTCATGACCTCTATTCGACCTGGATGTATTTTCAGGTAGGTTAATGAAGTTGATCTGTAATCTCTATGTACTACGGCGTTTACTATGGCTTCTTTATTTCGTCTCTTGAGAGGAGCTTATTCGATAAACCAACCCTAACGTAGCATTTTCCTCTATAGAAGTATGGTTTATTGACTCCCTCAGCTACCTCAATTATAAGGATAGGCTTATCATTGTAGCTCTGAACCCTAAGCCTAACGAAGGGCTGTGGATCAATGCTTGTTTCAATGCTTCTCCTCAAGCTAAGCAGTGTTTCATCAGTAATGTTTACGCCCACGACCTCTCCACTTCCCTTAATGCCTACAACCACTATACCGCCGTAGGTGATCGCGAAAGCACAGATGGTCTTAAGAATATCCTTAATCTGTGCGAGTGAGGATTTAAACTCAAGCCTTTCCCCTTCTTCTTCCTCAATAAGTTTCTCTAAGTTAATAATATTCTGACATTGTCTGACAATGTCAGAATATTCTAGGGGCAAAACTTATATAATCATCTGACATTGTCTGACAATGTCTTAAATCTTTTTAGCTTTTGAAGTACCTTAGGTGCTTAATATATGCCACCATTTGGTTGGAAAACCTTATAATTGCTACATGGTATTTGTATTTAAGGGATTAGGTGAAGAAGGTAGTTATAATAGGCTGCGGGCCAGCCGGTCTCTTTGCTGCGAACGAGCTTGCGGGAAAGTTTAAAGTGGTTGTCCTGGATTCTTCGCCTAAACCAGGTGGATCAGGCTTAAAGTCTGATGGTAAGTTGAATTTTCATCCTGAGATAGGCGGTAATCTGCTTGATTTTATGGATGAGGACGAGGCGTGGAAGCTCCTTGAGTATATTGAACAGTTATTCGTTAGTCTTGGGGCGCCTAAGGCCAACTTTGAGTCGGATAAGCTTGAAAGGCTTAAACTTAAGGCTGCTAAGGCTGGAGTGAAGTTTATACCGATTAGGCAGAGCCACATAGGCTCCGATGAGCTGCCAGTTATAATAGGTAAATTTGTTGAGAGACTTGAAAAGAAAGGCGTAGAGTTCAGGTTTGGAGTTAAGGTGTTAGATCTAGTGGCTGAAGGTGGAAGGATAAGTAAGGTCGTGTTTAATGGAGGAAGCATTAAAACGGACTACGTGTTAGCTGCCCCCGGAAGAAGCGGCTCCGAATGGCTTACATCCACCGTAACGAAGCTTGGAGTTAAAACGAAGTATAATCCGATCGATATAGGAGTTAGGGTCGAGGTTCCAGCCGAGATTTTCGATGAGATAGTTTTCGAGTATAAGTCGTGGGATCCGAAGTTTCACATATATACTCCGAGCTACGACGACTTCGTCAGAACATTCTGCGTTAGCCCTAGAGGATACGTAATTAAGGAGTTCTACGAGGAAGGCCTATTCGGAGTAAACGGACACTCCTTCAGGAGAACCAGCTCAAATAACACTAACTTCGCCTTCCTAGTACGAGTCTCACTAACCGAGCCGTTGGAGAATACCATGCTCTACGGCAAACGTATAGCACAGATAACCAATACATTGGGCGGAGGAAAGCCTATAATTCAGAGGTTAGGCGACCTAATAAGGCATAGGCGCTCTACCTGGGATAGGATTAAGAGAAGCTACATTACTCCAACTCTCAAGGGGGTTACGCCGGGCGATATAGCTATGGCCTACCCTCATAGGATAATTCAGGATATAATTGAGGGGCTTGAAAGGCTGGATAGAGTTGTCCCAGGAGTATTCAACGAGACCACGTTACTCTATGCCCCGGAGATAAAGTTCTACGCCATGAGAATAGAAACGAGCAAGCACCTCCAGACGGCTATAAAAAACCTATTCGTAGCGGGCGATGGAGCCGGAGTGAGCAGAGGTATAGTTGGTGCAGCAGCCACGGGAATAATAGCGGCAAGAGGCATATTGAGGTCTGAAGGAATATCACCCAGTTAGCTTACAGATAATTTCGGGCAGTTCATATAGAGTTTTAATTACGTAATTAGGCTCGATATAGTCAAAGTACCCATAGCGTGAAGCCTCAGTCCTATAAATCTTATTAAGGAAAACCTTCATATCTCTGCTTTCTCCCCTAGCTGACCATGGTATTTTATTTAAATATTCAGGCATTCTTCGAGCTACTAGAATTGATGTAAGTCCTAACTTATGCGCTACAGATATATCGAAGAAAAGTCTATCTCCAACAACCACGATATTATCGTTATGAAACTTTCCAATTAAATATTTATATACTCTCTCATCGGGCTTAGCAAATCCGATAATGTCGGGAGTTAAGATATCGGCAAAATATCTTGCTACATCAGAGGCTTCAAGTATAGGAATCTGGAACTTCGATAGCCCGTTCGTTAATGCAAGCTTTACGCAATCCGCCTCCTTAAGAAACTTGATAGCATCCTTATAAACCTCTAGGAAGGGCGGCTTAAGACACTTATTTATTAGATTCTCGATTAAGGGAATATCCCTGACCCCAAGTCTGCCTAGCAAATTTTCGAGCAGTAGCTGGAAGTTAAATGCCTCGATAAGTCTGCCGCACCTAACCCTAGCCTTAAATTCCTCAGAGAAAAGGTAATATAGGTAGTCGAAACACAGCCCCCTACTGAAGGCAGCCTCAGCTAAAATACTCCTAATAACATATGATACAGGATTTCTACGAAGTATAACGCCATCTACATCAAGGACTACTATGGTTTCAGGCACGCCTATTAAATAAAATTCGAAAATTTAACGTTTACCGTTCTCCCAACCCGTAGCTTTATGTATCGAATTGTATCGTTCTGTATCCGCTACGGATGGGTTCATTACGGCTGGGCTTCGCCCAGACCCGCCTGCGGCTCCAGAGGAGTGCTACGTCTCCGGAGCCATCGGCGAATCTGGGATCATTCAGGCTCACAGCCCTCATTATCTCATCAGGCTCAGTATATACCACATGTCTTATATACTAGAAGTTATATAAGTTTTTCTAAGGTGGTAGTCTATGGTTAAGAAGACTGTTGAAATTCCCGATGAGTTATGGGAGGAATTTATGCTTAGGGCGGTAAGGAAGTTCGGCTACTATGGCGCCATCAAGAAGGCCATTAGGGAGGCTATTGAGCTGTGGCTGGAAAGGGAGAGGAAGTTAAGCCGACGGTAATTGGTAAGTTAGTTGTTGATAACCTGGAGGATAGGGCGTGGTTATTACTGCTTATGAGGAAGTTCAGAGAAGCAGTAGAAATGGCTCACCACCTACTTAAGAACGGCATTGGAACTAGCGAGACTAAGAGGAGATTAACAAAATACCTCTCGAACGCTTGGTACGCGAGCTCCGCAATGAAGAGGGCCAAATTGTACCTTAATCAACCATATCTCAAGCTGAATAAACCTCAATTGTTCTCGGTTGGCAGTAAAGATGAGAAAGGTAATAGAAACATCAAACTTCTGGATACGAGTGAAGTCTTAATTAAGATTCCTCACGCCGATGGTAAACATACTTGGCTTAAAGGCAGAGTCGTGTTTGGCAGGAAGTATCTGCCCATAGTTAAGGAACTGACTACAGACAAGTATAGTTACGGGGCATCAATAGTATTGAAGGATAAGGGGAAGTTGTTTCTACATCTTCACATACCGCCTGAATTGTATATTAAATATGTAAAGAAAAATCTAAAGCTAAACCTGTTGGTTATATTGCTGGCTTCGACTTCAATCCAGACAGAATCTGCATGGTTATTATAGACAATAAAGGCATAATAAGAGATATTAAAAATAAACATTTTCCTGAAATCATATCACATGGATTTCCTAAGGAAAAAGCTAGGACGATTAGGCGGGAAGCTACTGCCCAGCTCGTTAAGTACGCTAGAGATCACGGAGCGAAATACTACGTTGTTGAGAGGCTAAGCAGGCCGAAGCCGAAAGGAAGTAAGTCGGCAAAGAGGAAACAATCAAAGATGGCTTTAAGAGAGTTCATACAACAAATGGAAGTGTTAGTTCCAAAAGTTGGTGGTATATTAATTAAGGTCAATCCAGCATATTCGTCAGTAAGTGCAAGGATAATAGCGGAAGACCTAGGATTAGACATCCACACAGCGTCAGCATACATAATAGCATTAAGGGGATTAAAAAGATATAGAAAGCTGCAAAATGACACAGATTCACGAAACTGAAACGCCACCCTGCTACCTAAACTTTCCCCTAATGATCTCCAGGGCTTTTCCAGCTATATACCTCTTCAGATCCTTCTCCTCTACTCCCTCCAGTAAGTGTGGATGTGCATTCCTCAAATAATCTAAGATATAGTTGATTATCCTAGGAATATTCCTTGGAGAGGAGAAGATACCCCTATTTTCAGAGTAAAGCTTTAACAATTCATCATTTATCTCTTTAGCTAGAGCACCGCCTATACGTATTTCTCTCTTAGTTCTCCTCTTAACCCTAGTTTTCCTAAACTTAATCTTAGGCTCTTTCACCTTAACCTTAAAGGCTATTAATCCGTCCTTAACAAACTGCTTAACCCTGTATCCGGAGGTATCCACCAGCCTCGTTTTAGCTACAGCTCCCTCAAAATATTCATCCCTACCCGCAATCTCGGAAAGTTTCCTCCTTAATTCCTCCACGTCCCTAGGCTTAATCGCACAGTAGCTGGGATATGGTAGCTTAAGTTCCTTAAGGAGAATATACTTCTCTGGAGGAGGAATCCACTTACCATTCAATCCCACTTCAAAAACCGTTAGGTCGTAAAGCCTATCATAGGTGAGGTGGAATCCCATCGGCGTATAATATTTCCCGAAGAGCTCAACCTCTATAACGTATCCTTTCTCAACGGCCCTAAATATTCTGCTAACTAAAGAGGGATTATCTAGGCATATGTGCATTAAGCCAGCTAATTGTTCGTTACTTATGGGTTTACCGTCGTGTTTAAAGATCCCATACTTAGAGAACTGTATATGAGTTCCATCGTATTTAGCCTCAAGATAGAGTTCGCATTCTCTATCGACTATGAGCCTTAAAATGTCATCATTAGGATAATCTAGGTGATAAGGCCTTATAGGCGGGGAATTATCGAAGCTTCTCCTGAAATACTCTATAAGCAGAGGATCCCTA
>QMRD01000008.1 GCA_003649225.1 Thermoprotei archaeon
GGAGGTAAAGAACTTATTCCAAGCTCCAGCAATTTTTTCTCTATGCTCCTTATATGACCTTCCTTCGGCATAGATAAAGGCGCGTCAATTGTAACTATAAAGGGATTCGCCTTTAACACTTCTCTTACTATGCTACTGTTCTTGTAGACGACCTTCATTAGAACGTGAGTATCTTCAATTAAAACCCATCCAGTTTCCCTCTGTATAGATCCGGCAAGATCTATCCCAACAATTTTCATATTACTAGACCGAAAGCAATCCTCATAGGAAAGGACATATTTATATTCCTAAGATATATGTTGTAAGGGATACTGCAACCGGAATGAAGAGGTTATCCTCAACTCCAAATACTTCTGCTACTGTCGCTATTAAAGCTATTAATATCGACCTATACACGTCGATGGATAAGGCGAATACTAGAAAAATTGTAAAGGCGATAAATTCTGCGGCTGCTCCCTCAATCGTAGCATTTGAAAAGGGTATTCTATTCCTTCCATACATAATTCCGATTATTGCACCTACAGGATCCATTATCATTAACGCATATATTCCATAGATTGTATAGTCTCGAACCATAGCATAGGAAAAAGCCACCCCAATAATCCCTAGAGTTACACCTATGTAGCCGCCAACTTTCTCGTAACTTCTCTCCATCCTCCTTATCTGTTCATTAAAACTACTCTCTAGTTTTTCCAGCATATCTCCAAGCTCATCTATACCTTCGATAACTTTCTGCCCTAAAGGCAGAATCTTCATTATCCTCAAGTTCAATATTTCCTCGAGAATCCTCTTTCTAGCGGAAATCATCCTCTCCCTTATTTCAACGCTTAGTAACGGTCTTTTAACCTGTATAGAATTTACCGTAGCGGCAATTACGCCTAAGGAGAGATAGTATTGCAGGGGCTCTATGTCCATTGGTATTAGACTTAATACCTTTGTTAATGGCAATAACAAGATTGCACAGAATATTATGTGGACAGCTTTCCTGAGCATCGCCACCTTTAAGTCCCTTTCTGACATAAACTCACGTGTAACTATATTAGCGAGAAGCTTATAATAATGTCTCGTGGAATAATGAGAAAGCATTATAGAGAACATAGGTTTCTGAGAAGCGATCACAGACCGGACTTCTCGCATATTATACGTGAGAGGGAAGGAGAAATAGCGATGATTGCCAGCAAGCCTGTAGTTACCGCTAGAAAAACAACTCCTATTATAAACGGAGTTAAAACCATGTTTGAACGTGGTTTCAGGAGGTTACCGATAGTGGATTCACGTATGAGACTGTGTGGAATTGTAACTGCCATGGATATAATTAACTACTTTGGTGGAGGAAATTATTATAAAATAATTACTGAGAAGCATAACGGCAGCTTCTACTCAGCGCTATATGAACCCATGGAGTCGATAATGACAAAGGACGTCGTAAGTGCTTACATCGGTGAAAGAATATCTTCAGTTCTAGAAAAAATGGCTAAAAATAATGTTGGTGGTGTTCCAGTGATAACTAAGGATGGAAGAGTATATGGTATAGTCACTGAAAGAGATATTCTTAACCATATATCGGACGTACGAATAGACAGAAAGATAAGCGAAATTATGACTAGGAATGTTATCACAATATCTCAGGATGCAACGATTATAGATGCAGAACGCCTTATGATTAAATTTGGGTTTAGACGTTTACCAGTAGTAGAAGGAGGAAAAGTCGTAGGCATAATCGTAGCTATGGATATAATTAGGTATTTCGGCTCAAAGGAAGTATTTAATTACATTGTAGAGGGTAAGATTCAAGAAGTTTTAAGTGTTAAGGTTTCGAAAATTATGGCTCAAGATTTGGTTATAATAAACCCGAAAAGTACTATAACTGATGCAGTTAAACTCATGAACAAGAAGAATGTGGGAGCTCTTCTTGTCACAAAAAGGGGTAAGCTTGAAGGTATAGTTACGGAAAAAGACATAGTTTATGCATTAGCCTTCGAATAAAGCTTTAATCTTAGAAGTAATCAACTCGGGAGAAACTCCACGTAGGATTACGATTTTATTTTTTGATCTTACTCCGTGGATTATATCGATTTTCGAAGTTGATATACCAAAAAGCCTATATAAGAACCTTATCAATGCAGCATTCGCTCTACCTTTAATGGGCGGCTCCGGAGTATAGAAAACAAAGCTATCTCCTTCAAGCGCAAGCTTCTCCTCCACATGCTCCGTTCTAACGGAAATTCTCAAAATAACTCCGCCCCTAGTCTCCTCTATTGGATATTTATACATGTATTTTCGCCTCTTCCTCCTCAATTTTCTTCATAGCAACCTTTACCCTTCTTGCCAGTTCTCTCAATATATCATTCTTGCAAATAATACCGATTATTCTTCCCTCTTCATCAACTACAGGAATACCATCTATATTATACTTCTTAAATAACTCTATGACCACGTCTAAAGTATCAGTTAGTTTTACGGTCTCAAATACTCTGACCATTGCATCCTCAACCAATAGTGGCGTTATCTTAATGTATCTTGCAAGTTTTCTGCCTCCCTTGACTAGCCTTCTTACCCAGAGAAGCCTTCTACTTTTAACTCCCTTAACATTATCCTCTAATGCAATAAACGGAAGTCTATTTTCCGAGAGAACTCCACGAATTTTTGCACCATCATAGACTGCTAATGCGTCTAGGTAGTATGCCTGCATTCTTTTAATTGCATGTGACAATGTATGGTGCGGATGGGCTATGCCTAATCCTGCCGGATAGATTACATTTTCAACTGTAAGCTCCTTGCCAAGTAGGTCCTTTGCTGCATACACTACATCATCCTTTGTTATATATCCCTGAGGAGATTCTCTTGAACCTACAATTACTATAGGACATTTCCTGGAATACATAATGGCAGCTATCTCCTCTATTGGGGTAGACGGGTCTACCTCTGGGATATCTGTGCCCATTACTTCCTCAATGAATGTCTTATCATAGGTTCTTCTCTTCCATAATGGTCCCTTCTCCGCTATTACCGTAATTATATTGCCACTAGTTATGTACCCCTTTATTCTACCATTCTCATCTAGGACCAATAGATAGTTTGATTTGGATCTTAGCATATAGTTTCTTGCATGCTCTAGATTTAACTTGTATTCTACGGCTGGTATTTCAGCTCTCATTATATTACTTGCTAATAAGCCTATTGGTTTAACCGGCGCTTTTCTTGGAAGCAATACTGTAAGTAATCTTGCTCTTTCCGTCATGTACACTATTTTTTCCTCCGGCTTCTCCGGAATTATTATTGGTACCGGCGGTAGTCGTATTCTCTTGGGCTTTCTTCCTTCAAGGTAAGCTCTAACTACATCGAATTGCGTTAGATATCCTATTACTTTTCCGCTTTCATTCACCACAGGAACTAATGTAAAGTCGTTCTCTGCTATTACATCGGCAACGAAATCAATTGGAGAATTAGGATAGGCTACCATTACGCCCCTCGTCATTACTACTTTTACTCTTGCAATAGACCTTGTTCCAGTTTCGCTCTCCCTTCTAAAATGCCATCTTCCGGACTTTATGAAATCGAATGGAGTAACTATCCCTATCGGTATTAAGCTCTGTTTGCGTGCAGTAATAATTATTGCATTTTCTCCCTCGAAAAGAAAACGTTTCCATATAATATTGACCCTATCGGTTGGGTAAGCTATTGGTATGTCCTTTCGCGTCATTACCTCATTAACGGTTATTGCAAGAGGTTTATAGCCAGCCTTCCTGAGGATCCTTATAATATTTCTTAACGTTAGAATTCCGATAAGTTTCTTATGCTGTAACGTGTCAACCACAGGGCATGCATGCACATTATGTTGCCTCATTATCTTTACTGCCTCTGCTAACTCCATATCCGGAAGGAGAAGTGGTCTATCCCGCATTACGTCTTTGACCTTAATATTCGACTTTCTTGAGGTTGCCGCTAGGACTTCTTTTCGAGTAATAAATCCTAAGCAAATATTTTCGATTAAATCGTTTACTATAGGTATACACCGTAAACCATACTTACGGAAAAGAGAACGAGCATATACTACGAGATCATCCGGGTACATCCTTATATGAGCTTCCTCCATTACTTCCCAGACTTTCATGTAAGCACCTAACCTGGAAACGAGAAAGTGGTTCTTAAGTCTTTACATTAAATTTACGATGGTATTAGAAGATACTACACCACTTTCAGGATAGGCGCTAATAATTTTAAGGAGAAAATCTCCTGAGAGTTTTACTACCGAACCTATTGCTACTGGCACACCGGTTAACATACTTCTAACATATGCTAAGGCCTGCATGGAGAGAGGAGAAATATTCTCATCTCCATCAAACTCGATCGTAATTTCCTTTAGCTCTCTGATTTTAACCTTCCTAATACTGACTATAGTGCCTGCCTGTATTCCAAGAAGATTCATGGTCTCCTTATTCATATAAATTCCTGGACTATCCCCATGTTTTACAATCTTAAGTAGCGTTTTATGCCTACCCTTTATCTCTATAACATCGCCTATTTTTAGACACATTCTTTTAAGCAAATCATCGCTAATGCTAACTGCCCCTTCGGGACACCCCGAATCTTCTCCTGCTACTATGCAAAAGTATGTCCTCATATCGTTCCCAAGAGAATAGCATGAAGTGAAAAATATATTTTTCTTATATTTTCATAAAAAGATAAAATTTCAGAACTACAAAACTATATTATAATAGTAAAATTTAATGTATCTATAAGTCAATAACACCTTCTTCAGTTATCATAAAGGCAGCTTCCTTCTCAGCATGCTTAGGCGAATCGATTATTCTAGCTATTCTCTTACCTTCTCTGCCTTTCTTTATCCATATTCTGTAAGTACATCCATGTGCCATAATGTTTCCGCCTACAGGCTTTAGCGGATTACCGAATATAATATCTGGACTTGCTACAACCTGATTTGTCACAACTACGGCAACGTCATATATGCTGGCTAAACGCATTAGCTGACTTATATGTTTATTTAGCTTTTGTTGCCTTAATGCCAAGTTCTCTCTTCCAGGATACTCGGATCTAAAATGTGTAACCAGACTATCAACGATTAATAGACGAATATTCTCTTTCTCTATAAGTTTCTTGACCTCACCTATCAGCAGCATTTGATGATCCGTATTGAAGGCACGAGCATATATTATGTTTTCGAGAGCTATATCAGGGTCTAAGCCTCGATATCGTGCTATCTGAACGACCCTTTCAGGTCTAAATGTACCCTCGGTATCTACGTATACGGCCTTAGCTTCAAGTCCTCCCATATCCTTTGGAAGCTGAACCATTATTGCCAGCTGATGACAGATCTGAGTTTTTCCAGCCCCGAACTCACCTATTAACTCCGTGATAGCCCTGGTCTCTATCCCGCCCTCCAAGAGTTCATCTAAGCTCCTACATCCAGTGCTTATAAGACTTATTCTTTGCCTCTGCTCATAATATTCCTTAGCTGTTATGAAAACACGTCCTCCTCCAATAAGCTTCTGTGCATATAGGATAATTGTCCGCGCCCTATCCTCTGATCCTATAATTTGAGCTAATTCATGCGCGGATGCATATGCTATATCCTTCAACGTTACATAGCCGTTTCTCCTAAGTTTTTCAGCAGTAATTCTACCTACTCCCTCTATATCCTCTAGCCTAAATTCCTCATAAGAACTCTCGTCCTTCTTTCTAGACGGCATTTTCCTCAAAATAAATTAAATACAACATAGTAATATAGGTATCTCTAGTAAAGTGGGGAGAAGCGTGTACTTAAGCAAGTATGAGGAGAAAATACTTGATGGTGAAGAAGGATTAGTCTTACAGGAAGCATATAAAGTTATAGTTAAAGTTGGCGAAATTTTAGGCGCTGAAAGACTAGTACCTATAAGCAAAGCCCACGTATCAGGTATTTCCTATAAGAATATTGGAGATCATGGTCTCGACTTCATTAACACGCTAGTCAAGAAAGGAGGCAAATTCAGATGCTATACATCACTAAATCCGGCAGCTTTTGACTTAACTAAATGGAGAGAATTTAGAGTAACCAAAGAATATTACAAGAAGCAAGTTAAGATAATATCTAGCCTCAAGGCTATGGGAGCGAGAACAATTCTCTCGTGTACTCCGTACCTGATAAATCCTCCAAAAAAGAATGAACAGATAGCATGGGGAGAAAGTAACGCCGTTCTATACGCGAACAGTATTTTAGGTGCTAGAACAAATAGAGAGGGAGGTCCCCTAGTTATATATGAAGCGATAGCAGGAAAAGCGCCTTACTTTGGTTTAAGAAGAAAGGAGGAAAGAAAACCTGAATTATTTGTCGACTTAAGTAAACTCCCAAAAACTACTCACCCAGGAATTATCGGTTTTTACATAGGTTTACTTTTGAAAAAAGGCGTTCCGTACATTAACGGTTTCAGATTCCGGAATGAATACGATATTCGAAGCTTTCTAGCAGCTATAGGAGCCTCAAGTTCTATAGGCTTAGTCTTAATCGAAAGACTATCACCTGAGCTAAAGTCATATGACACGCTTGGTTTCGAGGAAAGAGTATCTATTGATATGAAAGATATAACTCAATGTATGGAGAATTTTCAGAGCGACGATTTAAGCAATAGCGTAATCGCACTAGGTTGTCCTCATTTAAGCGTAGTTGAATTTAGAAAGATTCTTAATATAATCCTAAATAAGGAAATATCTAGAAAACTTGTGCTTTTCACCTCAAGAATAACGTATAATTTAATTAAAGGAATAATAAGATGCTTAGAGAGAAAAAACGTAAAGGTCTATACTGATACATGCATGGTTGTTTCACCCCTTTTCAATAAAGATGTAACTATTATTACCGATTCCGTGAAGGCTGCCTATTATTTATCTAGCCAAGGCTATAAGGTACATCTTGTTTCAAGAGAAGAAGCTATAAGGCTTTCACTCGTAAGTTAGGGTGGTGTGTATTGTGAATAAAGTTGAGGCCATGCGTTTACTATCCAAAAGAATACTGGAATGTAGGCTGTGCAGACTGTGGGAAAATAGAACTCACGCTGTCCCTGGAGAAGGAAATTTAGATGCAGAAATTATGTTTATAGGCGAGGCTCCAGGCCGATTTGAAGACTTAGAGGGCCGTCCCTTTGTGGGTGCAGCTGGAAAGCTACTTACAGAGTTAGTAGAAGGTATAGGGTTAAGAAGAGAGGATGTGTATATTACGAACGTTGTAAAATGTAGACCTCCCGGAAATAGGGATCCTAAACCTGATGAAATAAGGACATGTTCTCCGTACCTTGATGAACAGATTCAAATAATAAGGCCTAGCATAATCGTTACTCTGGGCAGACATAGCACCGGATATATTTTATCTCGAGTAGGGATCTCCACTACAGGAATATCGAGAGTCAGAGGAAGAATATTCAAGGTAAGCTATCCTCCGGGGATCAACGTGATCGTTATCCCCACATATCATCCAGCAGCTGCACTATATAATCCTAAAATAAAGGACTACTTGAAGAGAGATTTTCACCTTATTAAGCGGTGCCTCTCCGAAGTTAGAAGAGAAGATAAAAAGATCGGACTAGAAAAATTTCTCTAACAGGTATAGGACTAATGCTACACTAAATGGCACAGAAAAATTATCAAAGTGCCTTATAGCCCCCATTGATATTGCCTCGGCAACTGTTCCCACAATACTTGCAAGCAGTGATATCATCAGTATTTCCATGGGTAGAAATACTTTAGGCGTCGAGTTGAATGAGTTCGCTATACTAAGTGCTAGTAGTGCTCCAAATAGAGAAAATAATAGCATAGATAGGCTTCCTTCAATGCTTTTATCACACCACGGATATTTATGCAACTTTTTGAGATACTTAGGTATTAGTGATGCTACCCCATCTCCCCATGCCATGACCATTGTCGCAACCATGGTAATATACCTTAACTCGTTCCAGAAAAGAGCAGTCATTATTAGCACGGAGATTATGTAGTATACAGGGCCATATGCATGCAGTACCACATCCCCTTTCTCCACCATGCTAGTACTGAAGAAACCCTCCTTCTTCATAATTCCAACCGTAGTAAGTGTAACCATTAGAAACAATACTATTAATGGGTATATCTGATAAGTGAAGAAAGGTATCAGTAAGACAGCATCTCCTGCGAAGAAGTGAATCATTCTCCTCGTGAAACTTGTAGGTAAATTCATTTTCCTCCTTATAATCTCGACTATGTATATGAATAAGACCTCGCCTAGTATCACTGCTATAGCTAAGCATGCATCATGGAAATTCCACATTTACTCCACCTCCCTGCATATGAAACTATATTCGGAATAAGTATAAAAGCTTACACTCTATGAAGGTTTAAGCAGGACGTATTATCGAACCCACCTTTATAACACATGACTGCATTCTCGAAAGAACCGAAGAAAACAGGAAGATGAAAAATCAGCTATACCTAAACATATAAAATATACAGAGACGTATAGAAGCTTAGGTGGCTGGCTTGGATTATTATAATGAGAATTTTATACAGGTAAATAAGAATACTAATCTGCTACAATCGATTGAAATTATGAAAGATAATGGAATAAGTCATCTCATAATAGTTAATGAAAAGGGAGTGTTGACTGGCGTTATTAGTGAAAAAGATATTATTACAAAGTTAAGCTCGAAACGAATACTTTCATTAAATCCAAGCTCACTACATATTTCATCTATGGTTGCCAGAAAACCTGAAATTCTAACAGACTTTATTGATTATAAAACGGCTATTGAAATCTTACTTAACAAAAATATTGGCTGTCTACCAGTGGTTATTGATGATAAGGTGAAGGCAATAATTACGAAACATGATCTCGTAATGGCTGGGAAAAATATTGAGGCTAGCGTTGAAGAATATATGACACATAATGTGTTAAAATTAGATGCCTCGGAGAGACTAGTACATGTAACGAGAATAATGATGGAAAAAACTTATTCAAGTATACCCGTAGTTTCCTCGGGACGTATTATTGGTATAATAACAGATACGTCACTCATGGATACGTGGTTAAACTTCTACAAACTGGTACGATCTTTAGATAGAGATTATAGAGTTAGGAATGTCTTATTGAGGGATATAATATCTAGAGACATTTATACGATTTCTCCGAAAGACAAAATATCTGATGCAGTCAGCATATTTCTTAAGGAAAAAGCAAAGAGTATACTTATACAGGAAGAAGGAGAATTAGTTGGAATATTAACTAAGAGCGATGTTCTCCGGGCAATTTTAGAAAAATCATAACTTTGGCGGGCTAATTATATCATGCGGAAGATGAGACAGAATGCTTAGACGGCGGGTAAAGAGATTCAACGATTATCTGCTGGAAATGAGAAACCTTATCGGTATCGATCAATACGATAGGATAGCAAAATTATCTAGGATGGTTTTCACGTCCCTAAACGCTGAAAAGTTAATACTTTTAATGGAGGAGCTAGAGAAAGCGCTGCGTGGTATACGACTACCGCAATACTATGGAAAAGTTAGAGCTACCTTATTTGAGGAATATGTGTATAGGCTCCTTGAGAGAAGATTACCTCCGGAATTTACTGTGATTAGAAACTATCCGGTAGGTATTTCTGACCAATACTTCATCAATCTTGACATAGCCGTCTTAAAGAACAAAGCTCTATGCTCGGCTATAGAATGTAAAGTTGAGCTAGATGCCGCTAGACTCAAGAATTCCATCGGAAATTTCGTACTCTTAAAAGCTGTCTACAGTCATGTTTTAACATTTATTGTATATATACGGCCAGAAATTAGCTCAGATTTATTAAAGATAACTCTTTTAAAAGGACTCGTGGATGGAATATATAGTATCATGGAAATTGGTGAATTAGCACTATTTCTGTCCCGTCTGTAAACATCGCTTACAGACCAGCCCCGCTCCTACCTTTATTGAACAAGCGCTACATACGAGTTTACCGCAAACTGCACAATTACCTCTAGCTAACCTTTTTCCACACAACTGACAGAGCGTTACCGCACAAACTAGGCATATAGATTTGGTTTCATCATAATGCTCCTTACACACTTTTCTGCCACATAATTTACATATATATACATCCTTCGTGAAAGAATCACATATTTCACATCTACTAATCATCCCGGTTATGTAGTCAAAGCATATTGATTAATATTTTCATTAATGCATAGATTAATCCTCCTACTATTATTACAGATATAAAGAAGGATACTGGATATAAAGCAATCTCTAAAGCTGTATTAGTATTTGCTTCAATAGCAGTCACGTTATTCAACATCATATCTAAAGTATTTGACACATACTCTCCAACCTTGTTTGATAGACTCGAAGTATAGAATATAAATTGTTGATATAGATTATCCAGAAGATAAAGAGATATAAGAGATACAAACATCACTAGAAAGACGACCTTAATTCCCTCCATTCCTCTCCCCAAAATAATTTATAAAAATATATTTAGTGATGTGGTTAAGCTTAATCCAAAAAATAAGTTGTCTTAATTTTAAAGGAAACCCAAAAGGTATTTTAGCGTCCATCATGGTGGTTAGATAAGTGATACATTTTAGCTTGCCTAAGAGTCGGTAAATGCAGAGCGGAGGAAGACATGACAGGCGAAAATAGTGTTTTCTCGAAGGAATTTTTAGAAATTTTAAATAGACATGGATATAAGAAACTACATGAGATACAGATTAAGGCTGTAGAAAGTATACTTTCTAATAGTCATACTATCATAGTGGCACCCACTGGATGGGGGAAAACTGAAGCTGCTTTGTTTCCTATATTTTATACCCTATATCTCCTGAAGAAAAGGGGAAATTTTGATAAAGGCATTAAGGTATTATATATTACCCCCCTTAGGTCGCTAAATAGAGATATATTCTTTAGAATGGAAAAATTGGCACATGACCTAGGGCTTTCAATAGCGGTTAGGCATGGAGATACTCCCAGGAAAGCTAGGAGATTAATGGTAGAGGAACCTCCGGATGTATTGATAACCACTCCGGAGACCCTGCAGTTTATCCTGGTTGGCAAGAGGATGAGAGACCACCTTAAAAGTATTAGGTGGGTTATCGTAGATGAACTCCATGAGTTCATGGGTAGTAAAAGAGGAACTCAAATACTATTATCCCTAGAAAGACTTAGAAATTTAGCGGAGAGAAAGATTATAAGAATAGCATTATCAGCCACCATAGTAGATGAAAATTTTGCTAAAGAGTTCCTTGTAAATAATGAAATAGCTAGAATAGTTAGAGAAGATAGAAGAAGGATGATGAATATAAAGGTAGTACTTCCGGAGTCAATATTGTCAGATAGTACTTGGGAAGAGACATTAAATGAGACGCTTGACGTGTTGAGACGTTATTTGGAGCAACGCCGATCTGTGCTGGTATTTACAAATACTAGAAAAATGTCGGAGATGATTGCTTCCGAATTAAGAAGTAAGTTTGGAATTGATGTAAAGGTGCATCATAGCTCGTTATCTAGAGAGGAAAGAAGAGAGGTAGAGAGGAAATTTAAGGAGGAAAAGGTAAGAACAGTAATCTGTACCTCATCTCTTGAGCTGGGAATCGATATAGGTCACGTTGAAACAGTTATTCAGTACGGTTCTCCTAGACAAGCGGTAAAGTTGGTACAGAGAATAGGTAGGTCAATGCATAGGTACGAGAAGACGTGTAACGGCGTGATAATCCCTTTAAATATAGATGATCTGTTTGAATCGATCGTATTGGCAAGAAGGGCGATAGAAGGTAATTACGAAAAACCTTCAATCTACAGTAAGTCTCTTGACGTATTGTCACACCAGATAGTTGGCATGGCGATATCAAAAGGTAGGATTACACTCGAGGAAATACTTGAAAAAATTAGTAAAGCTTTTCCCTATAGAGAAATAACAAGAGATGAACTTGACGATTTAGTAAAATTCTTGGATAAGATAGGGCTAATTAGAATAAGAGGAGCGTTGATTGTTCCTTCAAGAAGAGCATATAGATACTACTTCGAACAAGCGTCAACAATACCTGATACTATTAGGTTTAAAGTAATTGATATAGCTTCGGGAAAGGCTATAGGCGAACTTGATGAAAGCTTTGTCTACTCTTACTTAAATAAGGAAACAGTCTTTCTCCTCGCTGGTACTACCTGGGAGGTTATCAACATCGATGAGAAGGACCACATAGTCCACGTAGCTCCTGCCCAAGATACCTTATGCATTATACCGGAATGGTTAGGTGAATTAATACCTGTCTCATACAACGTTGCAAGAGAGGTAGGTAGTTTAAAGAGACTGCTCTTCAATATGCTTAAGAATGGAAATCATGAAAAAGCCGTGAAATTACTAGAAAAATACCGGCTATCAAAAGATGATGCTGAAAAAGTCTTAAAATACTTTACTGAATACATAAAGCATCACGAGGTAATACCATGCGATAAACTAATTTTAGTGGAAGTTATGGATAAAGCCATCATATTGACGTGCCACTTCGGATCTAAGGTGAACAATACCTTCTCATTGTTATTATCAAAGTTTATAATGGATTATTATAGAATAAATGTTCAAGTAAAGGTTGATCCTTATAGAATACTTATAGCTGCTGCCAAGAAGAACGTACTTACACCAGAGGTTATTGACGGATTCTTTAGATATATACAAAACGTAGACTTAAGACAGATACTAATTAATGCTATACGCTCGTCAAACCTGTACAGATGGAAATTCTATCACGTAGCTAAAAGATTCGGTGTTATAGAGGATAAAGTAAGCAATGTAGATAAACTAATTAGAATTTTTAGTAATACGCAGCTTGAGAAGGAGGTTTTAAATGAACTATTAGTAAGTAAGTTCTCCTTAGAGGATACTGCAAAAGTAATTAACAAAATATTATCGGGCAAGATCTCCTATATTATAATTAGGACTAACTTGGAAAAACTAAATCCGTTTTCTAAGGGTATAATTCACAATTTTGGCGGTAACCTATATCTTAAGGCTCGCATCCCCACCAGCCTAATAGCTGGAATAGTTAGAAAAAGACTGATGAATGAAAGAATAAGACTGATTTGCCCGCTCTGCCTAAAATGGGTGAAAGATGCTAAAATAGCCGAGTTACCTGACATCATAATTTGTCCCATCTGCGGTTCTAGGGCAGTAGTAGTTACAAAATATAATGATGAAAGAGTAATTAAAATAGTAAAGCGTGGAAAGTATGGTAAACTATTCATAAAGGACGATATTAAGGATTATGAGAAGTATATGAAAATAGCAAAACTCATATTAATTTATGGTAAGAGAGCGGCATTAACACTGGCTGGTAGAGGGATAGGCCCAGTAACTGCACAACGGATACTTAGCCAAGCTAGAAATGAGGAAGAACTTATTGCAAAAATCATTGAGGCTGAAAGAAGATATCTTGAAACAAGGAGGTTCTGGATAGAGCAATGATAACTTTTAATAGAGGGATTTATACTCATAGAGAGTATGAATAAGTATTTTATGTATGCTCTGAGTATCACCTCAATGATTGTATTTTCAGCCATATCAGCGTATTTTCCGGGAATGCTAGGTTATCTAATAATTGCCTATCTTCTGATATTCTTCGCGATACAAGCTATCGTCGTAGGTAAGTATACTAAATCCATGCTTTCAGACTTAAATTACATCTCCTCCGGTAAAATACTATTGAAGGAAGATAAGAAAACCATACAAAAACTTCAAGCTAAAGATCCATCCTACGAGAAAATGCTTAGAAAACAAGCTACTTCTATGCTTATTCAATTAGGACTAATGATACTCATCTTAATAGTACTTGCATATTCACCAGTAAGGCTTCTTATACCACAACTAATACTAAGCATCCAACCATCCATAACAGATGAGAGACTACTACTGTTTATCTCCAACATGGTACTGTTTCTAACTTTATTCCTTGTTTCAGCAATAATTCTCCCCAGAGCTATGGGACAAAGCCCCATGCAGATAGTTATTCCATCAACATATAAGGTTACAGAGAAAGGTATGATACTGGATGAAAGGCTGCCCCTTAAGTTTCCACTTAAGATAAACAAACTCGAAGTAAACAGTAAAATGAAATATATTGAACTTGTAGTTAAACAGGATATTACTCCCTCAACTGCTGGTAAAGGGGAAATTACTATCAGATTATACTCTACTAAACCTAAGGTTCTATTAGAAATTATAGAGAAGAACTCCGCTAAAACATCTAGTTAATATTTTGCTATCAATTACTTATCCGAATAGTGCCTCTAACCCTGCCGCCATTTCCTCCTCGCTAACTTCCTCCTCCTTCTCTTCTTCCTCCTTCTTCTCTTCCTCTTCCTTCTTCTCCTCCGCCGCAGCAGGAGCAGTTGCAGCCGGAACAGCCATGGGTACTGCTGCCGATTTAATAGCTTCGTCTATATCTATCTCTGATAAAGCTGCAACAAGAGCTTTAACTCTCACCTCGTCTACATCTATTCCAGCAGCCGTTAAAACCTTCTTTATGTTCTCTTCAGTAACCGGCTTTTTAGCATAATGTAAGAGTAAGCTCGCATACACATACTCCATTTCATATCACCGCAAGTAGGTTTTTATAGCTAGGATCTTTTTATACTTTTCGGGCGGATGCCGTGTGAAGGCATGGCTTGAAGCACTTACAGGCAAGCAAGCATTACTGATGACCTACTTAACAAAATACTTAAGGGAAAGAGATTGCGATGTCATAGTTACTACTCGTAATTATGATTATGCCGTCGGAATTTTCCGAAATCATGGAATAGAGCCCATAGTTATAGGTAGATATGGCGGCTTGAAACTAAAAGATAAGTTAATTTCTAGCTTAAAGCGCCAAATGAAGCTTGTAGATATAATTTCAAAGGAGAAAATAGATGTACACATTTCGTTTACATCTCCCGATTCATGTCGTGTAGCGTTCGGCTTGGGGATACCCATAATTCAGCTAAGTGATTCCCCCCACTCAGTATTCGTTAATAAGCTGACAGTTCCTCTTTCCGAGTATCTTGTTACTCCAAAATGCGTTCCAAAGGAAGACTACAGTAGGCTTATTGATCCCAATAAAATAGTGCAATTCAATGGATTTTTCGAACTTGCCTGGATCAAGAGGATTAAACCAAAAAAAGAGGTATTGGAGAAGTTTAGCTTGGAGGAAAGGAACTATATAGTTGTCCGAACAGAAGAAAGTAAGGCATCTTACTATCCTAAGCTGAAGCAAAAACCTACAGTCCTGGATAGAGTACTGAAGAAAACCCTTGACTTAACGGATATTAAGGTGGTTATTTTTCCAAGATACGACGACCAGAAGAAGTACCTGTATAATGTTTTCAAAGAATATGTGGATAGAGGCAGGGTAATTATAGTGGAAAAGGCTACCGATAGCCTATCTTTATCGTATTTCTCGCTGGCGGTTGTAACTGGTGGTTCAACGTTTGCTCAGGAGGCAGCACTTATGGGAGTTCCCTCTATCAGCTACTTTCCATATCACTTCTACGTTGAGGAGGAGATATCTAAGCAGGGATTCCCCCTATTTCACATACCGAATACAGATAAGTGTTCGGAAAAGCTGTATAACATCGTTGAGGAAAAAGTTGATTATAGAGCAGAGAGTATGCGCAAAATCTTAGGACTAGAAGATCCATTGGACGTAATAGTTAAACTAATCTATAAACTCAAGTAATATAAACCGCAAGGATAAATAGTATTTATATGAAATAACTTAGCTTAAGGTCGAATCATGTTAAGACTGGAGTTTATGGAGATACCCCGATTCATACTCTTCGGTCCAAAAGCTATGAGCCATGTTCCACGAATATGTCGTAACTTAACTAAGAGTAGAAAAATCTTCGTGTTAACTGGAGGGAAAAAAACTACTAGAATAGCTAACGAAAGGATACTCCCCTACCTTCTAGAGGAAGGATACGAAGTTAATACCTATGCATTAGGGGAGGGCGGCGTTAGCTTTGAAAAAATAACTAACGTATACA
>QMRD01000009.1 GCA_003649225.1 Thermoprotei archaeon
CGACAATCTAATGCCTTATATCTCTGTACGTTAAAGAATATCAGATAATGGAGCGGTTTTAACGTTTTTCCTCATTAATAAAACTACGCTCCTTAACTCGTCTACAGTTCTTTCTCAGATTCTTGGTCGAGTTTCACTAGTATGAAGCTATCCATGAAAAATATGAGGATGAGTGCCTGCAATGCTGTTGCAGATCTGTCATTCATGTTCCCATACTCCTCAAGAAGGAAGTATGGGCGAGGTGGAGTCCCTGCCGCAAGATACAATACATCACCCTCCTGTATAGAATGAAACGGTAGAGATAAACAGTTAGCGATTTTCTGGCACCTAGCATGCGATGTTCCCCATGCTAGAGAAAACAAAATCAAGGAATTAAGAATAAGACGAGAGAGAAATCAATTTATACTTTAGTTAAGGAAATCAATAAGTTAAATTGGGAAGTGTATTAGTGCTGTAGAGGTTGTTTGACTTGGAGACGCTCTGTGGTTGGATAAATGAGAAAAAGGATATTGGAGGCATAGTTTTCTTAACAGTCGTTCCGGATAACGGGATAAAGCCTATAGTAGCTGTCTGTAAAAAAGGTAGAAACCCTGAAGTATGGAAAGTAGCGAAGAAGCTTAAAATTGGCTCGGCCGTAAGGATAGATGGACAATACGCTGAAACTCAAATAAGCAAGAAAGGGCTCGAGTTTATTCCATGCAAAATTGTTGTCGTATCAGAGATGAGCGAAGAGAAAATACCTATAGATTTTTCCGGAAAAACACCTTTCTTGCTTGATACGAAGCTGGATTATAGATACTTAACCTTAAGGCTTCCTCGTGAGAGAGCAATATTCATAATACGATCTGAGATCTTAAAGTTAGCTAGGGAATGGTTCTATAAAAATGGCTTTATAGAGGTTCATACGCCTAAGCTATGTGGCGCCGGAGCAGAGGGAGGAGCAACAGTCTTCGAATTAAATTACTTCGAGAAAAAAGCATACTTAGCGCAAAGCCCCCAGCTATATAAGCAGATGTTAATGAGTGGACTTGAAAAGGTGTTTGAAATTACTCCCTACTTTAGGGCTGAAAAATTCTCAACTACCAGACACTTAAACGAAAGCTGGGGAATAGACATGGAAGTAGGCTTTATCGATAATGAAGAGGATATAATGCGTTTACTTGAAGACCTAATAGTCCATCTAGTTGAAGGTTTAGCTGAGAGATGTAGCAAGGAATTGAAGATATTAAATGTTAAACTTAAAGCTCCCGAAAAACCATTCCCCAGAATAAAATACGACGAAGTCCTCGAAATACTTAGGAGGAGGGGTGTCGAAATAGAGTGGGGAGAAGACTTGGGTGATCGAGAGGAGAAAATATTGGGAGAAGAAATGACAAAAAGCGGCATAGATTTCTACTTTATTACGAAGTATCCATGGAAGGTAAAGCCTTTCTACATAATGAGGGAGAATTACCTAAGTAGATCGTTCGACCTAGATTGTAAAGGACTTGAACTTGCTTCAGGTGGTCAAAGGGAGCATAGAATAAACGAATTAGTAAATAATATGCTTGAGAAAGGACTAAATCCTAAGGACTTTGAGTTCTATCTCGAAGCCTTCCGATACGCTATGCCTCCCCATGGAGGATACGGCCTAGGCGTTGAAAGACTAATGATGAAATTACTGAACTTGGAAAATATAAGAGAGGCAATTCTATTTCCAAGAGATAGGTGGAGGCTTGTTCCTTGAATTATGGTACAAGTGTTCATGAAAGCATCGAAAAATGCCCAGTCTGTGGATTGAATAAATTGCATAAAAACGAGGTTATCTATGATGTTCCTCTTCTAGGCCAAGTAGTAATCTTTTCGTGCTACTGTGAGGCGTGCGGATATAGACATATGGACATTGTTAGCATGGAGTTGAAGGGCGGACGACGAATATCGTATGTGGTGGAGGATGAGGAGGATATCTACGCAAAAATTGTAAGAGCTCCCACGGCGACAATAAAGGTTCCAGAGCTAGGGACGACAATTAGACCGGGGCCAGCCGCTCAGGCTTTCATTACAAACGTAGAGGGACTAATGGAGCGCATAAGGGATGCCATAGAGATGGCTATACGGTGGAGCGAAAGTGATGAGGAGAAAAAGCAGGGATTAGCCTACTTAAAGAAAATAGAAGAAATCTTAAATGGTAATGAGAAAGCGACAATAATAATCGAGGATCCTCTCGGAAATAGTTTTATAATACCGCCAAAAGGAAGAGAAAAGAAGTTAAAAATAGAGTATATGGAGTATTAAATTTATCTCACTAATGGTTTAGCCAATTCTATAATAGCCTTTTCCCAATCCTTAGCCTTTACGATGCCTGAAGCTACTAAAACACCTTCTGTTCCAAGCTTCAGTGCAGCTTCGACGTCCTCTCCTGATGTTATTCCTGCACCAGTCAGTATCTTAACTTCTCGATTTATTCTACGGACTAGATCAACGGTAGAAGTAACGATTTCCGGCTTAGCCTTCGAAACAGGGATTCCTGTGCCTATAAGCTCCGGTGGCTCTATTGCAATGATATCGGGATTCATAGCAGCAGCGGCAGCGCTAACTTCGGGAGTATTTGTACATACTAGAGTTATCATGTTAAGATCCTTTGCTCTCTTAATGATTTCATCGATGACGTCCAGCCTTAGTCTATGTTCCGAATGGTTGATGATAGTACCTATAGCTCCAGCATCTTTAATAGCTTCTAATGTAATCCAACCGGTATACGCTCCTGGAGGATACGGATCGCAGTGTTGCGAAAACACTGGAATTTCAACGGAGGAAGCCACCAAATAAAGATCTGTTATCTGTGGTGCAACAGCTATTGATGCGCCGAGTTCTTTACTCACCTTTTCGGCTACTTTTGCCAGGCGAAGTGCATTTTTTCCGCTAGACTGAGGATATGCCTTGAAGTTTATTACCAATATGGGGAACTCTAGCTTCATTTCATTCACCGACGACAGAGTATAGCATTTAGTTAATTAATATTACTCTTCTGAGTTTCAAACCGTAGTCATGCGGAGGCTAAAGTACGTGAGTTTAATTAATGGCTTATAAATATGAATATCTTAGAGGTATAGGGCAATGTGGTATATTTTGAGACCTGACTCGATTACGGTATGGAAGAATACAGAGGTAAAGAGGAGATTGAGTCATTACTATCGCGTAATGACTAATAAAAGGCCTGCTAAATACTTGATAGTGAAGAGAGTGGAGGTTAACGATGATATAGATGATATGTCATACGAAGAGTTATGGAATCTTCATGACAAAATTAGCAACGAGTTTACACGTATCTACGGGGAAATAGTTCGGGAGGAAATTTTGCCGGAAAACCTCGATAAATATTTGTCTAAACCTAAGGTTAGTTTTCTTGACCTGAAAATTAAGCTTGTCAATATAATGATTAGGAGCTGTATTCTTTGTGAATGGAGATGTAAGGTAAATAGGCTTAAGGGACAAAGAGGAGCATGTGGTTTAAATAGCGAGACGAGAGTTGCATCGTATTTCCATCACTGGGGAGAAGAAGCTCCTCTCGTTCCTTCAGGAACCATATTTTTCACTGGTTGTAGCTTCAAATGCGTCTTCTGTCAGAACTGGGATATATCCACGAGACCTGAAAACGGGGAGCTAGTATCTCCTGAGAAGTTAGCTGAAATAGCCACGAGACTTAGAATTTCGGGGGCAAGAAACATAAACTATGTCGGCGGAAATCCTGACCAACATCTCCATACGATAATTTCTTCTCTAAAATATATGGACATAAATGTGCCTCTTCTCTGGAATAGTAATTTCTACATGAGCCTTGAAAGCATGAAGCTACTTAGAGATATAATAGATATATGGCTACCAGATTTTAAATATGGAAACAACAATTGCGCATTAAGGCTGTCAAAAGTTAAGAACTACTTTGAGGTAGTATCAAGGAACCATAGGATTGCCTGTAACACCTCAGATATTATAATAAGACATCTAGTGCTTCCGAATCACCTCGATTGTTGTACAATACCTGTCTTAGAATGGATTGCTAAAAATTGTCCTAATGCATTGGTAAATGTCATGGATCAATATCATCCAGACCACCTTGTCCTAACATATCCGGAAAGATACAAGGATATAGCTAGAAGGCTCAGGAGCGATGAAATAGCAAGAGCTTTTGAAGTTGCGGAGGAGCTAGGTCTGGTCTTTAAGCCGATATCGTAGTTTTCGCCGGGACTATAAGGGATTTTATCATAGATAATTGAGAAACATGATGATCCTAATCTTAAAAACCATAGTCCAAATAGTTAGGAGGAGAAGGGGGTCACAGCTAGTAGAAGAAGGATTACTGCTTGGAATATCCCTAATAGCATTAATGATAGTTGTTTCCATGGTGTCGGGACTGCTGACAACCATACAGACGGCCGTTGCAAGCACCCAGGATTCCTTCGATAAATTCCTTACACAGGTATTTCGGGATGATTTTAATAAGATCTGGGAGTTTATATTTGGACAGAAAGTGCAAGGCTAAAGAATTTCCTCTAAAATCCCGGAAATTTCTCTCATTTTTTTATCTCTCTCAGCCTCTATTTCATTCAAAGTCCTCTCAAAATCCCTTCTACTAATCCTGCCCCTCCTTCTATCTTCTATTATTCTCTCAAGCTCTCTCTCGCAATCCTTAATTTCAGCCATTAGTCGCTTAATCTCATCAGCAACATGCCTAAAGCCTGGACTTATTTCTTCCATCTCTTTTATCTTTGCTCCAATATCCTGTTCCAGTGCCGCGATTTTCCTGGAAATGCTGAGTAGCCTCTGCCTATACACATGCCTTGAGATCTTCCTTTCCAGATATCTAAGCCTCAACTCCTTTCTACGTTCAATTAAATCAAATAACTTGACATAGTTGTTCCTTAGACTCTCCACTAAGGAACGGTATTCAATTTTTTCTACAACTACAGTAGGTATTTTTCTCTTCGAATAAAAGCCCTTATAGTATGCAAAAAGTAGCAGAGAAGGTATAAGTATAACGGCTCCAATTTTAAGATACTGAAAGTACTTTGCGAATGTGTTAATGCTAGCGTTTATCTTAACTTCTGTATTAACCGGGAGATCAGGTATAGAAGGAATTTTATCTTTAAACAAAGCTACCTGATATATACCCTTTACAAATCTTTCCGATGGAGACATACTTATATCACGTATTTCCCCTAGAACCCTTATATAGACACTTGAGTTTAACACCATAATGTTTGGATTGAAGAATGCGTTCACAATTAATTCTCCGTTCTCAGAGAAAGCTGGAATAGTATATTCTATAGTTAGTTCTGCTATTTCTCCGGGGGCAGGTGGAGCTACCAACGCAACGGTAAGTTTAGTACTATTTTCCGAGGCTGATACTTCGTATTGACCTATACCGCCTCCGCGAATATATTTGCCGAGCACACCCCTAACGCACTTTATAGTAGCGTTTGCTGGTAAGTTTAGGTGAACCCTAGATACCCTATAATTCCCTATGCTCTCCAGAACCATATAGTCGATAACCGTAACTTTTCCAGTATCCTCTATTAGAATTGTTCGGTTCAAGACGTTGCATCTAAGCCATAGCCATTCAGTTGATCTAAGGATTATTTCAGCGCGAAGTTTCTCCGCTGCGGAAACACAGCTTATAACGCCATGTGCTGTACTAGTATATTTCGTAAAAACCGGAGGATAAGCTATATCCCACTCAGATGCTATATCCTGGATTATATCAATATCGCATGAAACATTAAATTCGAGGGGGGCAATTAGTGATAATGGTATATCAACTTTCGTTATACTTCCCTCTACTTTAAACACGTCCTTTAAAATGAAGACCAGCTTAGTATCAATGGAGTATTGAACTGATATAATATCGTCTCCTGTATCTACTATGCTATACTCTGTGCCCTTAATTAGATAAATTCTGACGATATAGTCTTTATATTCGGAGATGTTATACGTTAACCTTGGATAATTACCTGAAATATTATAGCTAACCTGCATTACTACGTAGCCTTCTTTAATAGTTATCTTACAATATGCTTTCTCCACGTTTCCATCAGCGAAAACATATATCGGAAGAGAAAGCGCTATAGAAGCAGTAAGAAGCAGTAATATGAGAGTTCTTCGATTCACTGGAGCCACCTCTAAACTAGCGTAGTGTAAACATGCAAAACATGACAACATTTATATTTCTTTCGTTTTGTCAAGATAAGGTATAAGTATGCTTCTACGAAAAAGTTAGAAGGTATACACAATGTATCTTTCACCTAAAAGGTTCCTTAATGATGCTGAATTCAGAGAGTACCTAAAAAATATTAGGAAAATAGCTGTATTCGATAAGGAAGTTAGGAAGTGGAGGATAGACTGTAATGTAGTTATATCGAACGTCAAAAGTAAGAGTGAACTCACTTCAATAATTCAAACGCTAAAAAAGTATGTAGATATACCTGAGGAGCTTGAGGATGAACTATATAGGTGCATTACCAGCTTAACTACAGCCTATCTGAATTCGAGTAACCTATCGTTTAAGCTAGATGTAAAAGTGCCAAGAAGTGTCTTCGACCAGCTATCCGCGTACTGTAAATACTATAATGGGAGATTTTACTTAAAGGATCCAGGATATGTTTCTCAAGTCGAGAAGATACTGGAAAAATACGGTATAAAACTCGTATATAATAGGAGGTTGATAGAATCAATAAGACTAAAATGCACGGTACGTAGGTCTGGCGGAAACCTCATTTTAAAATTTAATTATTATTGTGAGAATATAGTAAGAAGGCTGAATGAAGTATGTACTGTAGAGTACTATATTGAGAAGCCAATTTTCGATGAAGCAGGCAATTACGTTGAAACAAGGATAGTTAAGAAGATGCTCAAGTTCTTCAAGTTCTCGATGGATACGCTCACCGGAATCTCCTGTATCGGGCTTCTAGACCGCATACTAGATGTACTAAGGGCTATGGATGTATTAATTATCTATGGTATAGAGGAGAAAGAAGACATAAAGTTAAACCTAAAATGTAACTTTAAGCTCCTGCCGCACCAGGAGCTAGCCTACGAGCTCTGGAGTAAAAGAAAGCGAGGAACCATAGCTATATTCACACGTGGAGGCAAATCCTTTATAGCCTTAAAAGCCATCTACGATACGAGGAAACCAACCATAATATTCGTTACGACTAGGGAGTTAGCCCATACGTGGATGGAGTACCTAAGCAATTACCTAGGGTTAAATAAGGCGTTAGTAGGATACTTGGGAGAGGGAATTAAAAAGATTAGGGAAATCACGGTAGCTATCTATAACAGTGCTGTAAAAAACATAGATTTGATAAGAGATAAATTCGAGCTAGCAATATTCGACGAAGGCCACCATGTTCCTGCAAACACTTTCAAAACCGTAGCCGTAAAGCTGGATGCTCTCTACAGAATGGCTCTTTCAGCAACGCCAGAAAGAAGGGATAAAAACCATACACTTCTCTTCGCCTTCTGCGGCCCCCTCCTAGTAAACATAAACTATGAACAACTAGTAAAGCTAAGAATTGTCGCACCAATAGAAGTCTTTAAAACAGTATTTGCTAAAGGCCCCGAGGATAAGATTAAAAAATTAATTGATATACTTAGTGAGGTTAAAGGCAGTAAAGTAATTATATTTACCCAGTATGTGGATACAGCAAAAGAATTATGGAAAACGTTGATAATTAAGGGTTTCTCCGCTAGCCTAATAACTGGGGAAACAGACCCCAAGAACAGAAAATTTGCTTTCAGGGACTTCCTGAAGGGAAATATAAAAATCATAGTAACGACTACTGTACTCGACGAAGGAGTAACTGTTCCAGATGCCGAGGTAGCGATAATATATGAAGGTAGCGGCGAACCCCGGCAAATGATACAGAGAATAGGCAGAGTACTTGGATACTACCCCGGAAAAACTGCTAAAGTATACGAATTAATAGATATAACTAACTCCAAGGAGAAGAGGGCATACTTTAAAAGAAAGTGGGTTAAAGAACTCTACATTTTCCCAGGTATAGAAAAGTACGTAGAGGAAACTAAGAGAGGAGCATTATTCGGAGAAAGAAGCGAGAAGCTGAAGATGCAGACGAAACTGGAGATATAAATCTACTCTATCCACTTTCCAGTAGATATCTTCTCGGGAAGATATCTATGCGAGAGGAATTTGAAGCCATGTCCCGACAGTGCCTCTATCTCTATCTTTTCCTTACGCTTCAAAAATAGCTTTAACTGCTTCTGCCAAGCCTTGCTACTAAACCATGGGTATGAGAGCAGCTCTTTAGCACGTTTCAAGTCCCTTTCGGTAGCCTTTATTATATAGTTCTTCGGGATCTTGTATTCGTATATGTCTGTTACCGCTACTCCTATGAACTTTGCATCCGGTGTAGCCAGTCTCTCGCTCTCGTAGCTGAGCGATATGGAGCCACTCCTATATACCGAGTATATATAGAATCCAAAGCTGTCGCAGTCCGTCAATATATAGATCGGTAATCCGAATTCTTCTGAAAGCCGTCTAACCATGCGCCTAGTACTCCTATCCGGCTGACCTTTTCCAGTAATCAACACGCACTTTTCCCGCCTCCAGTACTCCTCCTCATTCAGCCTCTCAAAGATAGCGTCCTTCTCCACCACAAGAACGTATTCAGCGTCAACTTCAAGTATCTCAAGCCTATCGGGATTTGGAGGTATTGCATATGCTCCACTACCCAACCTTGATAAGTCTATCCTGTATCCTTTAGATCTAATAATCACGTTCCCAACGATCTTGCCCTTAGCGTCGTGCATTATGCCCATATGTTCTCTAAGAATGCCAGTCATAACCTCTATGTCCTGAATAATGGCATTAGATTCTCTCTGATCATACCATGTCTCCTCGGTTCTCTTTCTACCGAGGTGGTCCACGTATTCAATGGTATGTTTTCCGGTATAGTATAGGTCTCTTATAGTAGGATAATCGTTCTCTCTCCTAGCTCTGAGCATCAACGACAACATTAATACGGTCTGCATAAACTTCTTAGATTCATTAATACTAAAGAAATCCCTGATAGCCTTCTTACTGCCCAGTCTTAAAATCCTCCGCCTACTATCCCATATAGTATTAGCTAAGCTCCTAACAGGTATTTCGAAATAAGGTTTCTCCCCTTTCATTATTTGGTCGACTACAACTCTACCAAGCGCCTCGAGCCTTTCTATGACTTCTTCGTATGTAGGTGCTTTAAACGCTTTTCGTCTTCGCCTCTTTACCAATTTTCGCCTCACCTCTTGATTTTAGATCCTTCTCCAAAATTGCTATAAGCTTCTCTTTTATAGTTTTCTCGCTAACGCCAGTTATTTCATTAAGTGCCCGCGTAACCTCCGGTAAATACTTTAAAATAGTTATCTTCCTACGCTTAATTTCATGTATCTTTTCAATGTACGAAATATGCCTCCTAAGTCGCCTAGCACAATCCTTAATGGCATTCGCAATTTCCCTCTCAACCTCGGGAACATCAGCAACGGCTTCCTTACCCACGCCCTTAAATGGAATCTTAGTGGAGCATATATGTACAATAACCGCTAAGGGGGCTGGAAACTTAACTTTATAGTAGCCCCAGTCAATACTATCAACAACTTTCCTGGCTACATCAACACCCTCATCATAGAGTAGCGGTATCTTATTAGCAAACCTATAAAGGATCGGCTTATCTACTACCGGGATTTCACCGCCGTAAGCTATTGCTACTTCAACTATGAATGGATGCCCTGAGTACGAGGAGGCTTTTCTAGTTACGGCAGAAATATACTCCGGTTTCAGTATCTTCTTAACGCCTTCTTTGAGAAGTTTCTCCCCAAGAGGAGACAGCGGAATAGGCCTTGGACGACGCCACTTAGAGAATCCTCTCATAGCCTTAGACAACTGATCCAGGTCTTTAATTGAAAGCTTTTTCACCTTAGCATTGCCGTTAAGCTTAGACCACCTTAAGAAAGTTGCTATTGTTCGCTCTCCCGTGCCCTCAAACTTCTTAAGCAGAAACTCCTTCAACGTCATGTTGGCATCACAGTCACTAATAAGCATCTTAAGCAACTCTATATCAACACCATACGGGTGAGGTTTACCCAACCTTGGAGGATTAGGCAGAATCCTAGTTGAACGCTTAAATTCCAGCTCTAGGTCAGGTCCCCTAAGCCTTATCTCAGCGTAGGGCGCTATCATAGCAGTCCGCCTAACATATTCCTCTACTCTACGTTTTGCCATGGCCCAGTTGCCCTCTATAGTAATCCTTACCTCAGTTCCATGCTCCTTTCTTCTCTTCTTAAAGATCCTCTGAGAAACTATTATCGGCATATTCTTGGAAATATCGATCATTATCTCTTCTTCATGTACTATCGGTGAATCGGGAGTAGAGCTCCTAACGAATATAGGCTTACCTGTAGTTAGCTGGGAATAGAGGACAGCCATCTTTATTCCAAGCCCAAATATGCCTCTGCTCTGCTTCAAATCATATTTAGAACCGTAAAAAACGCTTCCAAATACATACGGTACATGCTCTATAGGCACGCCTATACCGTTATCCTTTACCGTTATTATCACCCTATCCGAGTGTTCTTCATCAATTTTAATATCAATCTCTATTGTAGGCAGGATGCCGTAGAGTTCCGTAGCGTCAAGGGAGTTCTCCAGTAGCTCCCTTATAGTCTGATATAAAGCTCTAACAGGATTCGAAAAGCCAGCTATTTCCCTATTTCTGTAGAAAAATTCTGCAGGACTAAGTCCCTTAAAGTCGCTCCTTAGAATTACACTCGACATTTCAATCACTTAACAATTTATACTATAGCTTCTAACAAAAGCCTATAGGACTCTTATTAAAGTATCGCGATTAAAGGTAAAACCCTAAAGGCTGAAATACAAGGTCAAATCATTTCCTCATGCTCGACTCTAGCATAACCATCTCAAATCTTAATATTTCAAACGTCTCCCTTATTGCCCTAACTTCCTCCTTCATTAATTTAACATAATCTTCAAAACGCACTCTGTCTTCTCCAAGCTTTGCTCCCGAAAACTTAACATTAATGTTCTCAAGTCTCCTAATCATCTTGTCTAACATTTCCTCCCGTAGCTTTAGGTATTTTTCTAGGTAAGGTACCACTTCCCTACTATCTAAAACTAGCCTAAGGAGTTGCTGAAGCATATCTTCCCTAACAGCCTTGAAAATCTCCTCATCGACCTCGCCTCTGAGGAACCTCCTATCCAGTATGACTAGTCCCTCTCGAAGCGACTTAATTCTCCTAGCTAGCAACATAGCTCTGCTGATGTGCTCCTCGTACTTCTCCTGCTTCACCTGATCCTTCCTACTTTTTATCAGTTCGATTTTACGTATGGTATCCTTAATTGAATTTTCCACAATGTATATCCTGCCCTCGTAGATGAGTATCTTATCTGCATCAAACGTGAATACCTTATCGCCGGAGCTAACTTCGACATACTTAGCTTTCTTAGTTTTAGCACTAGCCCTTATCTTCACTATTTTACCGAAGATGCTCCCGTCACTACTAAGTACTTTCCTACCTATATACTGCTTAAGCTTCTTTAATGGGACATCCTTTATTGTAATATAACACTTCTTCCTTACCGAAAACATACATGATACATCTTCTTAATGGTAGTAAAACAGTTACCAAAACTGATGATAGAAAATAGTCGAATATTAGCTCAGATAACATCCTAATATTAATAGGATCCTTAAAGTAAAATTTGGCATATTCAGCCTTGAGTAAATTGTTAGGGTATCGATAAGTTAATATTCACAGTTCATAGACTATAATCTTGTGATGATATCCTGCGGGCCTGATTGATGAGGAAGACCTCGGAGGCTGCATCCAGAGGAAAACCTATATTTTTATGTGAATCATGATTATTGGTCGTAGGAGGTTGCAGTAGGTGTTATAGATTGACGAATAACACTGCCTTTCCGTTAGATTGGCTCCTCTGGCTGGTATTCATAACTATATTCTTCTACTTTAACAGAGAGCTGGAAATAATGAGGATAGTTAAGGAGATAGAATCCTACATTATGTTGTTTAAACAGATAAGGGATAAGGCTGTTAGTACCGTAATTAAAGCCTTTAGAAAGGAGGCAGCTAAGGAAGGAAATGTCATCGATATAAAGTTCCTTGAGGCCAGGGTTATGGACTTAATTGAATCTGAGGTAATAGAGCCGGTGAAATTGGACCCCTATGGTATAGTAGCTAAACTAAAACATCTTCTCGTAACTACCGATGAAAACCTGAACCTTGAAATAAAAAGAATAGTCCCAAACATTACTACAGCCATGCTGGAAAATCTTAAGAACCTAATAGGATCCGCCAAAGTCTTAAACTTTTACTATAAAGCACTGGATCACGACTATAGGATGGGCAAGAAGTTCAAGAGCATATGGATACTATATCAGTTGCAAGCATTATTACCATTCATTACCGAAATAGTTAGAGCGGTGGAAAGCAATGTAGAGGCAGTTTCGAAGGGCTTTCCAATAGGAGATAGTGCGGGACCATTAACCGTGGTAAGATTTGCGCTGAAAAATGGCTTTAACCTCGAGCCAAAGCAGATAGCGGAAAAAACAGTATTGCTTGAAGGAACATATAGAGATAGAAGAGTGATAATAATTAAAGCTGAGGGACCTGGAGGTAGCGTGGGCAGACTGGACGACGCTATAATGAAGGTGTTTGAGATCGAGGATAAGATAAGCGCGATAGTAACGGTTGACGCAGCGCTTAAACTAGAGAGCGAAAAAACTGGAACAATAGTAAGTGGTATAGGAGTAGCAATGGGCGGGATAGGAGTCGAGAAGTTTAATATCGAGAAGATAGCTACAGAGAAGAAGATACCGCTTTACGCAGTTCTGATAAAGATGTCGATTCCGGAAGCCTATGCTACGATGGATAAAGACATTTCCGAGGCAATAGATAAAGCCATTGAAAGGATAGAGCGTACAATAGAGGAGAAGACACATGAGGGCGATACAGTACTTCTAATTGGAGTAGGTAATACGATAGGCGTGTATCCATAGGTGAAGCGGTATGAGTACCGAGCTATTAATGAAAATTAGGATCAAGTGGATCATAATCTATACAATACTTTTAATAGTCTTTATATTAATTACCGCAAGCTTCCTCATAATGTATATGGTGGAAAACGACGCTAACTATTCCTCAATATCATTCATCACAATGATGATTGCAGTATGGATAGCTATAAACTTGGCAAGGGCACTTAAAACGAAGATACCCAAATATAGGTATATTGAAGTAGTAAAATGTTTAAGTTGTGGCTATAGTTTTAAGAAGAAGCCAGATGAGGGAGACTATATTCTTAGGGATGTAGGGATTTGTCCTCAATGCTCAGGAAGATTGATCGTATATAGCATTTATAGGGAGAAGGTGGAGTAGCGCTACAAGATATATTCTCTCCCACGTATTGGAGCTATGCATTTAGCTATATTACCTAGATACTTAGCCATAAGCATAGGATTTTCACTATGAACGATGTACACCTTCTCCGGATTTATCTCCTCTACAACCATTCTTATTTCAAGAGGGGACGCGTGTCCGGATGCATGAATATGGTACATAGGTATACCAAGCACATCAAGCCAGTTTATAAGCTTCTCAAATCTTAATTCCCTCTCTTCATCAAAAGGCTCCGAAGAGCTTAGGATATATACGCTACCCGGCGGAGGATCTATGGACTTTATATCCTCAATGTTGTAGAAGTTTGCCGAGAAAACGTACACTTCCGGTTCCTTTATTAGTTCAACTTTCGTAACAAACCTATCCTGATCCAGAACCTTTAGAAGAAATTTTAAGGCCTTATTTCTAGATCTACAGCTGTTATAGACCATTATATTTTTGTCGTCAAGGGATGGTAGATCGAGCTTTGTCCAACTAAACTCCTGCTCCTGCTTTATCATCATATACAGCAAATATGCCTGTCGAGGCGATAACACGACTTTCCGACCAGCCTTCACCGCAGCTTTATAGATGCTCTTAAAGCGATCAACGTCGCTCTCTGAATAATCGAGAATAATTAATCCTTTAGACTCAGAAAACACCTGGAACAGCTTCTCCATAACCTCCTTCTCCGATGTTATGTGAGAAAGCACAGTGTTCGTAGCTTCAATTATAAGATCCGTTACACCTTCTCTGATGGCTAGTTCTATGAAATCCTTAGTTAAGTATCCTTTAGTTCCATGTAATCTAAAATCCCCCGTATAAGCTAAAGTTCTCTTTCCCAATATAGATATAAACCCGTATGAGCCAGGTATGCTGTGATCCACGTGGACGGGTATAATCGTCCCAAGCGATGTATCTATCTCTCTACCCGAGTGGAAGACCTCCACGTTAACGTTCTGGAAGTCATTTTCAAATGTTTTCCTCAGCCTTATCTCGTTCTTTGACTTTACTATCGTATAGGCCATGTATCCCATGTAAACTTTAATGCTTTTGTTAAGCAGAGGCACATAGCCGCAGTGATCCACATGAGCATGCGAAATAAAGGCGTAACTTACAGGAACATTATGACTAATAGTATATATGGGCAAATCAGGAACATTACCAGTTACTATTAGGTCGTTCAAGCTTCTGGGAGTGACGTATGGATACTCGAAAAACATCTTCCTTAGCTTAAAGTTAACTCCGAAATCATATATTAATCCGTCATTATTAGTTAAAAGCAGAATAAGGTTGCCGCCGATCTGGCCCTCAACGCCACCGTAGAAGTAAAGCCTGATATTCATGGTTTCACCTTAAAAGTCAGTCGGGTAAGTTTTCTTCACTAATGTCGAGTAAGGCCGGAATACATCATCCCTGAGAGTATTACTATTATCTCAAATTTACATCTTTCTAAAATACTTTAACTCTTCTCCTAATAACTCTTTTTTTCTTAACGTTTATTATAAACAATAATATTGCTATCGGAGAAAACATTAGAAGGAGAAAACTCGAGAAATATATCATAGATATTAGGTCCATCGTCCCCTCGGCTAAGGTCTTTACCAGAACCCATAAATCGATGCTTATAACCAGCGAAAGATAGGTCTTAATAGCGTCGTAAAGGGATTTCTTAACGTGTCTATTAAACATATCAACCACTTTAGGTAATATCTAGATAATACCTGTATGTTATTCAAATAATAATCTTACTTTTGAAATACAGTACGATGAAATAATGTTCAGACACTAAGCTTTAAGGTCTATTTTCTCGTATAGACACCCTATAG
>QMRD01000010.1 GCA_003649225.1 Thermoprotei archaeon
CCTCAACTTCCCACTATCTGCCATTTTTAACTACCTGTAAAAAAGAGATAACAGCTGATAAGATTATCTATGGATATTGAAGTAGTAACTAAAAGCGCTTTCTCATATATATCTCTAAATAACCTAAACACAGTTTATCATGTTATTTTATATGGGTAAGGATGTAGACCCTTGTTTTATAGCTGTATATTTGTAAGGATATAAAAGAATGTTTTTACTTCCTGCTGTGCGTTAACAGGGTTTACGAGATCCTAGCTTTATAGTACTGATTTTAAGCTTCGATTAACCTATAAAATATTCTCGGCGTGAACGAAAGATAAATATATGTTGACTAAGAACAATGAAGCCGATACTTAGTTTAAAACGTGATACTATGAGGGTTCCTCGTTCATTTCACGATAAAGTAAGACGCTTAGTCCAGGATATCATTTCAAGCGAATATTTTAATTACTTAGTAGTAGCATTAGCAGCACTGCTTATGAGCGGTGTGATATACGCGGTAGTGGAGCAACCCAGGGTAATGTGGGGGGATGTTTTCTTTTATCCGAGTACGCTAGGGCAGACATGGGCAGAGGTTATTATAATAGCTATGAGCTATATGCTCTGCTTTATAGGAATGTACTTAATATATAAGTCTCATAGGTATCTCTATGAACCTAAACATGCTAGTATTATGATGATTGTAGGAACATTGATACTATTTGTCTCATTAGTTCTTCTCATGATAATATATGGCGTAAAGAGAGGGTGGTAGACTTACGCGGAAAAGAGATGGACAAGAGCTTTTTCTCCGTCTATCTTGTGTATGGCTATAATAATTTGGTTAAGTCGCTTGTAGCACTTCATTTAGGAGCAACTTTATGTAGTCTCTTAAGCGAATATGATATGCTGTTTATATCACCAGCAAAGTACCTGTCAAAGCACCATCTACGTATTTTATCCTTATATGGAATAGAGAAGCATTTTTCATTTATCCTAATGGAGGATCCTCTCGATCAGTACAATATAGTAAATAGCTTACTACTTTTCTCATCAAGAAAGAATCTTATAGTAATACTAGATAATTTCACGATATTTCCTCTAAGAATCTACGGAAGTAGAAGGTTGAACCTAAAGTCTCAAAAGGCGTTTGTAGAACAGGCAGCAATGATCAAGCATATTAGTAGGAAAAACAATACGCCATTCATTTTAACAGCACCTGAGCATGGCGATAAACCCATGTACTGGCGTTTTATAGAAAAATACGTGGATCGACTTTATAGAGTTTCCATAGATGGAGAAATCGTGAAATTGACGATAGTTTCAAAAGATCTTTCTTTAATAAGGAGTTACGAGCTTGGAGAAATAGAGGATTTAGTTCAAGAAGATTTAAGAAAGCTAATGGTGAATATACTTGAGAGATATTAAAAACCTGCTTCGTAACTCTAAAGTTTTAATAGTCATAGGTGACTACAAGGAATATCTAAAGCTAGATAAACTTATGGCTTTTCTTAGTTTGAAAGATACAGAAGTTGTGCATATAGAAGATTTAGCTAAATTTAACCTAAGTTTCTTTGATATTATTTTAAGTACTAGAAAGATAGACTGTATTGAAGCGGATAATGTGATTGTCATTAAAAATACCTTTCATACGTTGCTTGACATAGTCAGAGTATTGACTAACAAAGAGCGTTTGTCAAGGATTGTTTTAGGCTTAGACCCTGGAGCAAGCAAAAGCGGTATCGTAATTTTAGCGGATGGGGTATTAATTTACTCTTGTTCCATCAACAGAGAAGCAATTGGTAAAATTCGTGAGATATTATCAAGCCTAGCTACATATAAAAACGTTGATAAAATAACATTAAGGGTAGGTTTTCAAGGCTTAGATGTTTTAGCGGATTTTCTTAAGGAATCAGTCATTGAAGGAAATGATTTTATAGAGTTTGAGGTTGTGAATGAGGCTGATGTAAAGTGGATGAAAGATATCTATAAGGAGGTATTTAACGACCCGGATATCCTTTCAGCTTTTGTAATAGCTTCAAGCAAGGGGAAGCCCTACGAGAAAAGCACTTGATGTATTCGCATAAGTTCGGGACCTGTTGTTTCGTCACCAACTATAGCACCGCGACTGTTGGCTATAATACCTAGTTTTATATATGGACTTCCCCTGTTGATTGTTCCTACATCTGCCTTCACATGTAGAACGCTTTCCAATATCTCTAGTTCATCATCAGAGGCTAGGGGATGAACTAAAGCTCCTCTATTGGTTGCAATAGCTATAGCACCTACTAGTGGAGAATTGGCCAGCTCCATGGATACAACTTCAACATTAAGGGTATCAGCTATTTGTACTCTTTCTTTCTTGCTAAAGAGAGGAGATATGATAGCGCCCCTATCATTTACTAGTATCATGTTTCCGATAGCAGTTTTCTTGCTGTTAAATACTGTCAGTCTATAGCCTAGTTCGTTAAATGTCTCCTGTAGATATTTTAGTTCTTCATCCGTTACTATAGAGGGTATTAGAGCCCCATAGGAGTTGCTTACAATAAATATCCCCAATAGTGAAGATCTTGCAATGCTACATCTCAATGCTTTAGTTTTAAGCACTCTCTTTATAGCCTCATCTATTTTTTCCGGCGTGTCCGTTGGAATTAGCGTTACTTTTTCATCAGTATGAATATATGCACCTAGCGAGGAGGTACCATATATAGTATATTTCTCTATTTGAATACTCATCATTTCACTCTTCTTTTTCGGTTCCTTCACGGTACAATGTTACCTCTACATAACGTCGATCCATTTCCTCGTCATACACTTTCTTAGCTACAACCTTAATTCTTCTAGGAGGTTTCTCTATGCTTCTGGAAAATATGTATTCATTTACATCGTTCCGAATTACTATGTCATCATCTTTCATATGTCTCCTTATGAACTCCCGTATTATTGTTACGCATTTCTTACCTCTCTTCCGCCTAGAGGAATAGTATGCATCCCTTAGCGGAATTACATAAACTCTCTCTTCCTCTACCTTAAGCGGTGTCTCAGACATATGAATCACCTACTACAACTGCATACGGCTTCTTCTCCAATTTCTACTTATTATCCTACCTCTAACCTTACCTAACGTCTTTGCAACAACCCATATTGGAACGGGTACATTTTGCTTTAGTGCACGCGCCAATCTCTTCTTCTTGCCAAGCGTTTTATACCTGGCCATAGCCTTCTCCTCTGAAATCCGACTGATCTGCTACTGGTTATAGAGACACAACCATATTTCAATAACTATCTTATTTATCTATCGGGTGCCTTATAGTAATATTAAAGTGCATAATTGTTGTTAATAACTAGTAGCAAATGCGTAAACTATATATAGAAGCGCTAATATGCATTTTTCGGATTATTCTAACGAGGTGTAAATGTATGGCGGCTCCGGCTCAAGCAATTCCCGTATTATTGTTAAAGGAGGGAACTACAAGAACTGTTGGAAGGGATGCTAGAAGAACAAACATTTTAGCTGCTAGAATTATTGCAGAAACTCTAGCTTCTTCACTTGGTCCTAGAGGTATGGATAAACTTCTCGTTGATTCATTCGGTAGTGCTACGATAACAGGAGATGGCGCCACTATTCTAAAGGAGATGGATGTACAGCACCCAGCTGCAAAGATGCTTGTTGAGGTAGCTAAAGCTCAAGACGATGAAGTCGGCGATGGAACAACATCGGTAGTAGTATTAGCAGGCGAATTCCTAAAGAATGCAGAAGAACTCCTAGATTCTGATATTCATCCAACTATCATTACTGAAGGATATGAAAGGGCGTTAGAATACCTACTTAAAGAGATAGATAAAATAGCCGTCAAGGTAGATCCTCTAGATGTTAATGTTCTGAAAGAGGTGGCTAAAACAGCCTTATCCAGCAAGGTCGTCGCACAATATAAAGATTTTCTAGCAGACTTAGCTGTTAAGGCTGTCCTACAAGTAGTGGAGAAAACCGATGATGGTAAGTATAAGGTGGACCTAGATAACATTAAAATCGAAAAGAAGAAGGGTGAATCTATTGAGGAAACAATGCTAATAAATGGCATAGTTCTAGACAAGGAAGTCGTGCATCCAGGAATGCCTAAGCGAGTAGAGAACGCAAAGATAGCATTAATAAATGCTCCACTGGAAATAGAGAAGCCTGAATGGACGGCTAAAATAAACATTACAAACCCGGAGCAGTTAAGGGCATTCCTAGATCAAGAGGCAGCACTATTAAAAAAGATGGTTGATAAAATAGCTGAAGTAGGAGCTAATGTTGTCATTACCCAGAAAGGCATAGACGACTTAGCTCAGCATTTCCTAGCTAAGAGAGGAATCCTAGCTGTAAGGAGGGTCAAGAAGTCTGACATGGAGAAGCTAGCTAAAGCCACTGGAGCTAGGATTGTAACAAGCATTGAAGATCTTACACCTGAAGATTTAGGCTATGCAGGTCTTGTGGAGGAGAGAAAAGTAGCAGATGATAAAATGGTGTTCGTAGAGGAGTGCAAGAATCCTAAGGCTGTAACAATCCTCGTAAGAGGTGGAGCTGAACACATAGTTGATGAAACAGAGAGAGCTCTTCATGACGCACTCTGCGTGATAAGAAATGTTGTTCAGGAGCCGAAGATAGTAGCAGGTGGAGGCGCTATTGAAATAGAGCTTGCAAGGAGGCTGAAAGAGTTTGCTAAGTCTCTCGGAAGCAAGGAACAGCTAGCCGTAGAGGCATACGCTGAAGCGCTAGAGAAGATACCTACAATTTTGGCTCAGAACGCTGGTATAGAGCCTGTCGACGCAATAGTTGAGCTTAGAAACAGACATGAAAAGGGAGAAGTATGGAGTGGTGTTGATGTTATAAACGGTAAAATAAGCGATATGATGAAGCTGAATATAATAGAGCCAGCGATAGTAAAGAAACAGACAATAAAGAGTGCCACCGAGGCAGCGATAATGATATTAAGGATTGACGATATAATTGCAGCGGCTCCTCCAAAGGAGAAGAAAGAGAAAGGATCGGAGGAGAAAACTCCTGGCTTTGAATAAATTAGAGAAGAAAAAAGGCATTAAAATAATATTAGGACCTCCTAAATTAACGAGATACGAGAAAGCCCGTATTATAGGGGCTAGGGCTCTTCAGCTAGCTCTTGGCGCCCCTCCACTTGTAGATATCGAGGAACTTAAAGTTAAAGATCCAATAGAAATAGCGCGTATAGAGCTCGAGATGGGAGTACTACCTATCATAATAAGAAGAAAACTGCCAGGAGGAGAGTTTCAGGATATACCCTTAAAATATCTTTTATAAAAATAGTAAAACTTTAATTCTAACCCTTTTTTATTTCGATCATTTTACTTTTAATTACTACTTCGATTATATCTCCTATTTCTGGCTTCTCGGGTAATCTATCCCACTCATCCTCTGTTAAAAGTATTGTTAACCTAGGTACAGTAAACTTTCCACCACTGAAAATAGGCAATGATTTCATTATCTGTGATATTACCGGTGCAATTTCTCTAGATAAAGTATCATCTTTCTTCTGATGTATTATCACCGGACCAGGTATATCTTTCTCTTCCATTAGTTCAAGTTTAATCATATTTTCTCCTAATGGATCCTTTATAATGCTCTTACTCGTTAAAATAGCCTTAAATTTTACTTCAATCATTTTACTCAACTTTTACAGTAAATCCCCTGCCCCCTTTCTTCTCAAGCTTTTCGACAGTTATCGTTAAAACCCCATTCTTATATTGTGCCTTTGCAGTTTCAGGTCTGATTTTTTCAGGTAAAACAACGCGCTTGTAGTATTTCCTATCGCCTCTTCTCGCAGATACTTCTATTACATCCTCTGTAGCCTCCACATTTATATCCTCTTTCTCTACTCCTGGCATATCAATTACTATTTTAAACTTATCCCTTTCGTCTATCACATCAGTGAATGGCTCTAGTTCTTCAGTTATATGCGGTCTAATGACTCCAGGCTTTATATTACCCCACTCCCTTATCCTAGGAATACCGTCAGGACCTATTGTCATCGAAAAGCCGTATACATAAGGTCCAAATCTTCTAACTCGTCGCTCCTCAGGGGGAAGTGACATGGATTCTCTTATCATTTCATCTATTAACCTATCTATTTCCTCAAAAAACCTCCTAGTCCTTTTCCACCATTCATCGAATTCGGACAAGTATTTCACCCACTCATAATACTTACTCTGTCTAAAATTTAAAGGTATCCTTACTAGTCAATAGTTTTTTCACAATATGCCCCGGCCGGGATTTGAACCCGGGTCTCTGGCTCGAAAGGCCAGTATACTTTAGGCCCCCGCAGGGCTGACCTGGCTATACGACCGGGGCTTATCTAAAATACAATAAAAGAACAAAATATATTTTTCCCGTATAGTTCAGCCTCGTAATTTAGGTTTAAAGTTTAAATTTACTATAGAAGCAGCTTGCTGCATCTTAATCTATTGATGGAAATATGCGGCCGCCGGGATTCGAACCCGGGTCGCTGGCTTGCTCCAGATGACTTCGGGAGGCCAGCGTCCTATTCTGGGAGGAATCTGTCCAGGCTAGACGACGGCCGCTATATTACATCTTAGAGCAATGCCTAATAAACTTTTGGCCGAAGGTTCCTTCTTAGTAAATATTGGGAAGAAGCCGTAGTAAAAAGATTTAAATGTCTCCTGGTATTAAGGATAATCGGTAAGGAGGTTACAATTAGTAGGAGGTTATTATATTGTCTTCAAACAAGGAGGAGTTCGAGCCGGCACAGTGTCCTTGTGGCAGGATAATCTCTCATCCTAGTGAGTACAAGCTATTGTTTCTGAAAAAAGAGCAGAACGAGATAGACATACTGTGTCCTAACGATACATGCTACCTCAGAGAATTAGGTTATATCACCTTTAGGATCGATGATGACGGAAATGTTAAAGTTGAAAAAATCAGCTTCTATCCACCATTCGTGACTTGGAATGTAGGAAGAATGGGTAGAGAGAAGGCGACTAAAGTATTAAAAGCACATCTTAGATGGATAGTGAAGAAGGGAGTAGATTGGGAGAAAATAAAGGAGGATTATATGAAGAGAAGTAGAGAAAGGGAGGAAGAGGAAATAGCAGTTACAGAGGAAGAGATTACAGAATAAACAATTACATTCCCTTACATATAAAGCTCTTCCGGTAGCTGACGGAAAATATAAATTTATGTAACATTATTTCTTGAAGTCAATACTACGAGGTGATTAATCTGGTTACAGTAAGGGATGTACCCGCTGATATATTCATTGAAACCCTAGCTAAATATCTAAAGGAAAACATAAAGGAGCTCAGACCCCCAGAATGGGCACTATTCGTCAAAACGGGTTGCCACGCCGATAGACCACCTGACGACCCCGACTGGTGGTATAAAAGGGCAGCATCTATTCTGAGAAAGCTATACCTACACGGACCTGTAGGCGTCGAGAGACTTAGAACAGCATACGGCGGCAGAGTAGATCTAGGCGTAGCCAGGAAACACGTGAAAAAAGGAGGGGGATCCAATATTAGGAAGATACTACAACAGTTGGAGGCCGCCGGTCTCGTAAAGAAGCTAGACAAAAAGGGGAGAATACTTACTCCGGAAGGACAATCCTTATTGGATAGAATAGCAACTAAAATATTTAGAAGACTAGTACATGAGCGTCCCGAGCTAAAGAAATACCTCTAAATACTAAGACATAAAGAGGTGAAGCGCTTGTCAGAATACTACGACAAAGAGCTAGAAGAAATAAAGAGAAGAAAATTGCTAGAATACCAACGAATGCTTAAAAGAGCCGAAGAGGAAGAGGCACGAAGAAGATTAGAAGCAGAAAAAGAAGCACTCCTCAGAAGAATATTAACACCAAAAGCAAGACAAAGACTAGCCAACCTAAAGCTAGTGAAGCCACAGTTCGTAGAATCGCTAGAACTCCAACTAATACAACTAGCACAAACAGGAAGAGTTGAAATACCAATAACAGACAAAGTACTAAAACAAATACTCATAAGGCTAACAGCATCGGAACGAAAAGGAAAAATCATATACTACCGATAGGAAAAATTTATAACACACAAACACAGCATATATCAACAGCCCCGGTCGTATAGTCCGGACGAGTATACCGGCCTGTCGAGCCGGAGACCCGGGTTCAAATCCCGGCCGGGGCGTTTTACTTTTCCAATTTCTTGCTCTGATTTTTGGTGTTTTTAAGATTCTATTTTTATTTCTACTATTAGGTGTCCATCTTCTATATAGTAGCTTTTTATCTCTGGCTCTCTTTCCATGGCTTCGTGCGGTTCTATTGTGTAGCCTAGTATTCTGGCTGTTGATCTTAGGCTTTCTTTTAGGTATTCTAGTATTTCTCGTTCTATTCGGTGGTAGTCTTCTGTTATGTCTATGCCGAAAGTTAGGTTGTTGTCTTTGAATATCATTGTTACTGTTACTGGGCCTTCTGTCGGTGTTATTGGCATGTGTTTTAGCTCTTCTGGCAGTTTTTCTGCTATTTTTCTCTCGTATTCTTCTCCCAGCTCGTTTAGTTTCCTTATTACTTCATCTATACTCTTCAGATTTATTCTAGTTTCTTTCCATTTGTAGTCTATTCTTATTCTGAAGTGTACCAGTTTTTCTCCTCTAAATACTTCTTTGAATACTTGTATGGCTTTATCTAGCTCTGCTGGGCTGGTTATCTGGGTATAGCATGTTACATAATATATGTATTTGAGAGGAGATGGCGACCTAATTTTAAATGTAAGGACTATAAACTGTTCCTTATAGTTTTTCTTAAATAATATTTCCGATCTTTTCTTAATCTCATTTAGGGCGTAGTCTAAGTCATATATCAAATCGTTACACCATTGCCCTTTTTTAAGTTCTTTAATAATTTGTTGATGATCCGTTCTATATGAGGTTAATCCTTGCCTGAAGAATTTCTTTATATTTTCTCTTCCAGAAATTACTAATTTATGACAATATTTTCCTGATTTTCTGTCACGATATGGTGCTCTAAAACGTGCCTGTATTCTAAAGTATTCTTCTAATACCTTTTTAATGTCCTCGAGTTTGACTATCAATGAATTTATGCATATTTCTGACCAGAACCAGCTTTTCTTTTCATCTAACTTTATTATCGGAATAAACTTAGGTAATTTCAGGGGACTACTTTTCCTAATTTTTATTTGATTGCTGAGATGCTTTACTGCATAGCTTAGTTCTTTATAACAAAATTCTCGATACAGGCATACTGACGTTGGATAGGTTATTCCTGTATATTTTATTCCTTTTGTACAGTGATAAACGAGACAGTTGCTATTATCACACCCAGCACATAGATGATAAAGAAAACATTCTGTACATTCTTGTTTGCCACATAATCCTTTCTTTCGATATTCTGCTGCAGTGACCGTCAAGGTTATCTCCTTTTTCTTAAATGTCGGTTATAAGTTAAATTACTCATGAGACCTTATTTTGCTTTTAATTTTAATAAAACACATTATAAACTGTTTTTCATCGTTTTCATGTCGGCAAGCGTCTTAATAATGGTTTAACTATTCATGTCAAACCATAGTGTTATAGAGAAATATTTAACTTAATAATCATCCATAATTTTCAGGGATTAATAAAGCTAAGAAGCCTTGGCTATAGGTCTAAAGTATTTAATAGTCCTACTTATAATATCAGATATCTAGGTGGAATCAAATTATATATAATTTATAAGTCAAAGATTTTGTTAATTATATGTTAAATTGTCAAATATTGATGATACATTCCCGTAATTACTAGTACCTAGCTATATTAAAATATCTTCGCTGTTATAGTCTCATGCGTGATTATATGTCTGGTGAAAGGGTTAATTGGTATAGGATATCTAATGAGCTTCATCTCAAGTATCAAGGTAAGATTGAGATTATGCCCAAGGTGCCTGTATTAAAGCTTAAGGATTTTGCTATATGGTATACGCCTGGTGTTGCAGGACCTTGTAAAGAGATTTACGATAAAGGTGGTGATCTATCGTTTAAATATACTCTTAGGTGGAATTACGCTGCAGTTGTAAGTGATGGTACGCGTGTACTTGGATTAGGCAACATTGGTCCGGAAGCTGGATTACCTGTTATGGAGGGCAAGGCCTTGCTTTTCAAATACCTTGGTGGAGTGGACGCTATACCTCTTGTAATCAATGCCCGTGATCCGGATAAGTTTATTGAGGTAGTCAAGATCCTGGAGCCAAGTTTTGGAGCTATTAATTTGGAGGATATCGGGAGTCCAAAGTGCTTCTACATACTTGAGAAACTTAATGAGATATTAAATATACCTGTATGGCATGATGACCAGCAGGGTACAGCTCTAGTTACGCTTGCAGGGCTTCTCAATGCACTGAAGATTGTTGGTAAGAGCCTTGATCAAGTGAAGATAGCGTTTATAGGTGCTGGTGCGGCTAACATGTCTTCTATAAAATATATTACATTAGCAGGGGCTGATCCTCGGAAAATGGTTGTTGTTGATAGTAAGGGTATTCTTCATCCGAATAGACCGGATGTTGGGGAGCTTAAGGTTAGGAATCCATGGAAATATAGGTTAGCTATGACAACGAATGCTGAGGGAGTGACTGGTGGTATTCCAGAGGCATTAAAGGGGGCTGATGTAGTAATAGCAGCCTCTAGGCCGGGACCCGGGATTATTAAGAAAGAATGGATCAGGTTAATGAATGATAACCCGATAGTATTTGCTGAAGCAAACCCTGTACCAGAGATATGGCCTTGGGAGGCTAAGGAGGCTGGTGCAAGGATTGTTGCTACGGGTCGTAGCGATTTTCCTAACCAGATCAATAACAGTCTTGGATTCCCGGCTGTATTCCGTGGTGTATTGACTATACGTGCTCGGAAGATGACTGACTCCATGTTTCTCGCTGCAGCTTATGCTATTGCCGGATATGCTGAGAAGAAGGGTATTCATGAAGAATACATAGTACCTACTATGGATGATCCTGAAATGTTTATTGAAGAGGCTATTGCTGTTGCTGAGAAGGCTATGGAGGAGGGTGTTGCCCGCCGTAAGCTATCTCGTTCAGAACTTGAAGCTGAGATTAGAGAGCTTATCTATAGGCCTAAAAAGTACATGGATATTGCTCTTAAAAATAACCTCATAAGAATCCTGCCTCCATATTCTGAGAAATAGGCTTACAAAAACATTTTTACAATCTATAGTGTTTTTAACGTAGTTTCTACTCCAACCTCCATGCCAATATCGGTTAATTCTTTATAGACGTTCTTGTGAAGTGGTATTCCTATCTTCTTCCTTGTCTCCATGGTTAGCCATGCTTTTTCGCCTGGTATCCATATGCGATCGGCTTTTGGGTGTTTCTTTGAACTCTTTATTTCCATTACATATCTATTTATTCTGTCATTAAATTCCTCGCGGGACATGAAGGCCTCTATATCTATTGCTATGAAGGCGTGGCCTACATTAGATGGTTTCTTACCGACTGTATAGCCTACATGTAATCCCCATGCAGCACCAGATAATACTCCTGATATAATATCTATTACAAATGATAGACCGGAACCTTTATGCCCTCCATGTTCCTCTCCAAGCCCCCCTAGCGGTAGTAATGCTGCTTCATGTGTCTTTATCTTCTTTAGTATCGGAGCAGCATCTCCATGGAGTATGTTGCCCTTTCGATCAATAACCCATCCAGAAGGTATTTTCTTGCCCTGCTTAGCGTAGATCTCTATTTTGCCTACTGGTACTACTGATGTTGCTGTATCGAATAATATTGGTGGGGGTTCTAGTTTAGGTACTGCTACTGCTATTGGATTTGTACCAATTATTCTTTCAATGGTGTTTGTGTAGGCTACAAGGTTTACTGAATTTGTCATTGTAACTCCTATATAGCCTCTCTCAGCAGCTTTCAATGAGTAGTACCCTGCTATACCGAAATGATTACTCCTTCTTACAAGCACTAATGATACTCCATAATCGTGGGCTTTCTTAATAGCTAGCTCCATAGCTCTAACGCTAACCGGTTGTCCAAGCCCATTACATGCATCAATAACTGCTATTGCACCACGGTCAATAATGATCTTCGGCTCTGCATGGATGTCTACGTTTCCAGACCTTATGCCATCAACATATCTACGGACTCTCTGAACTCCATGACTTGATATACCGAATAGATCCGCTGTAACAAGCACATCAGCTACTACCTCTGCATTCCATTTAAAGACCCCAAGCCTTTCGAATATGCTAGTCACATAATCCCTCAGCATGACATGATCTACTCTTACATAGTCTTCTGGAGGCACAGGTTTTTCGCGTTCATAATATTCATACTCCATAATTCCGATCCCTCTGAAGAAACTATTTCATTAAAATATTCTCACATAAAATAAATGGGTTGTGGAATGCTATTGGTGTATCTTAAAGCATTTAATATAAACAGTAAAGAGAAGAGGGGTGATGTTCTTCATTTGGCTATTAAAGCTAATTTACAGACTGAAATCTTGAAGCTAAGGGACTTAGTGGCTAAAGTTTATATAGAGCTTCCTCCTCTCTTTCTTAGCTCGTAGTCAGTGGTGTGATGCATATGTATAAAACTGTTTCGAAGCAACCTAGGAAGCAGAGGAAGGCATATTTCAATAGACCACTTCATCTTAGGCATAAGGATATGAATGCTCCTTTATCTGAAGCTCTTCAGGTAAAGTATGGGGTTAAGAGGCTCCCTGTCAGAAGCGGGGATACGGTCCTAATAGTTAGGGGGGACTTTGCAGGGTATGAGGGTAAGGTTTTAAGAGTAAGCTTAAAGAAGAGGAGGATATATGTGGAAGGCGTTACCAGAACTAAGGCCGATGGGAGCAAGGTGTTAGTTCCTATTCACCCGTCTAAGGTTATGATCACTAAGTTAGATTTATCGGATAAATGGAGAAAGAAAATTATTGAGAGGAGGGCTAAAAAATGAAGAAGGCTAAAGGTAGTTTAAGACATTTAAGGAGATACGCAGCTCCGTGGTACTATCCAATAAGCGTTAAGGAATATGCCTGGACGGTAAAGCCAAGACCCGGACCTCACGCATTAGATAAGTGTATTCCCCTAGGAATAATACTTAGAGATGTATTGGGCTACGCTAGAACCATGCGTGAAGCGAGGAGAATTCTGGGAGAAAGAAAGGTTAAAATTGACGGTAGGATTATAACAGACTACAAATTCCCGGTCGGTCTAATGGATGTCATAGAACTAATCCCCAGCGGAGAAATATTTAGAGTTCTACCACATCCCTCCAAGTTCCTCTATTTGAAGCCCATATCTTCAAATGAAGCGAACCTTAAGATATGTCGCATAGAAAACAAAACTATGGTAAAGGGCGGAAATATACAGCTAAACCTGCACGACGGAAGAAATATCTTAATTAAGATAAGTAATCCATTTGAGCCGGTAGAAGATGTCTATAAAACTCTTGATTCAGTACTTATAACAATACCCGATCAACAAATAGTTGAACATATCAAGCTTAAGGAAGGAGCCTATGTATTAGTCATTGATGGAAGAAACGTTGGCGCTAAAGGAAGGCTGAAGTCTGTAGTTCAGATATTTAAGAGGAGGAGATCTATAGTGACGTTAGTAGATGATAACGGAAACGAGATAAGGACAATCCTAGATTACATATTCCCCATCGGGCATGAAAAACCGCTGATAGAGGTATAGAGAACATGCCGGCGGATGAGCATATTCTGAAAACCGATCACCCTATGAGGTATGTGAAAATCGGTAAAGTAGTAGTTAACATGGCCGTAGGTGAGTCGGGCGAAAGGCTGGCTAAGGCAGCTAAGATTCTCGAGATGCTTACAGGACAGAAGCCATGCTTTAGAAAGGCTAAGAAGACAATAAAGGACTTTGGTATAAAGAAGGGTGAAAACATAGCCTGTATAGTAACCTTAAGAGGGGAGAAGGCGATAAGCTTCCTAAAGAGGGCTCTAGAGGCTGTAGGCAACGAAATTAAAGAAAGTAGCATAGACGAATACGGTAATTTTGCATTTGGAATAAGGGAGCATATACACCTGCCTGGAGTAAAGTATGATCCACAGCTGGGAATTTATGGGTTTGATGTATGTGTTAGCTTGGAGAGGCCTGGATATAGGGTTGCTAGGAGAAGGAGGAGGAAAGCTAAAATAGGTAAAAAGCATAGAGTTACGAAAGAGGAGGCAATAGAATTTATTGAAAAAGTATTAGGTGCAAGGGTTGTTAAGGAGGTGAAGAAAAGATGGGTAAGATAAAACCGCCAAAGGTTAGAAAGTTTGGTAAAGGAGCACGTAGATGCATTAGATGTGGGACTCATGAAGCATTAATTAGAATGTATAACCTTAACATTTGCAGGAGATGTTTTAGGGAAGTAGCGGAGGACATTGGATTTAAGAAGTATATGTAGTTGTATTCAGCGTAAGTTGGCCTTTATGTAAAATTTATATAGAGCCTTTTCAACTCTTTCTTAGCTCGGTGATCTACAATGGTCATGATGGATACTCTAGCTAATGCGCTTGCAACGATAATGAATAATGAGGTCAGAGGAAAGAAGGAGTGTCTAGTATATCCTGCGTCAAAGTTTATTGCTAGAGTACTTAGAGCCATGCAGAGAGCTGGGTATATAGGCGAGTTTGAGTTTATTGATGATGGGCGCTCAGGAAAGTTAAGAATACAGCTATTAGGTCGTATAAATAAATGCGGTGTAATTAAGCCACGTTTTCCCGTGAAACATGATGAGTTCGAGGAATGGGAGAAGAAATATCTGCCTGCAAAGAATATAGGTATTCTCATAGTCTCAACTCCCCAGGGAGTTCTAACACATTATGAAGCCAAGGAAAGGGGTATAGGAGGAGTTCTCGTAGCTTACGTATACTAGAGGTGCGGTTTATGAACCGGAACTTAAGTAAAGAGTTGGTTAATCTTCTAAAATTAAGGCGGGAATTAAAGAGCAAGAAGCCACGCTTTATAGTAATGAACGTGTGGTCTAAGCCTAGGCTTCCAGACGGATGGAGGAGGCCTAAGGGCCTTGATAATAAGATCAGGTTAGAGATAAAGGGATTTCCGAAGAGGGTTAAAGTAGGGTATAGAGGACCTAGGAAAGTGAGAAATCTTCATCCATCGGGATACATTGATGTTCTTGTTAATAACATTAAGGAGCTGGAGGTATTAGATCCGAAAATACATGCTATACGTATAGCTAGAAC
>QMRD01000011.1 GCA_003649225.1 Thermoprotei archaeon
AACTATCCGCTAATTAGAGTTCCAGATCCTGAAGGATGTCATGATAACTGGGTTGAACACTATTGGGAGGACTTCGGCAATTATTTAGATGAATTTTATGAAGGAATTAACGTGGTTTATACACATGAACTTTATAGGTATAATGACGAAATGAAAAGATTTATTATTGATAGCATTGTTATGAAAGAGAAAATTCGTGAGGTAATTAACAAATATAGAGGAAGAACTAAATTACCAGCTGATTGGATACCCTTTGAGCCCATTTGTGAAAAGTGTGGCCGTATTGGGACATCAAAAGTCTTGGATGTTGATTTAAATGAGTATAAGGTTAAGTATCGCTGTTCCTGTGGCTTTGAAGGCAAAACCAGCATGGAGAATGGAAAGCTTATGTGGAGGCTTGAATGGGTTGCAGTGTGGCGCGTCTTAAATGTTTCGTTTGAGCCTTACGGCAAAGATCATGCAACTCCCGGTGGCTCTAGGGATAGTTGTAATGATCTTGCCTTGAACGTGTTTGGTTTTAATCCTCCAGTTGGGCTTGCATATGAATGGGTTGGCTATGCTAAAGGTAGAGTCGACATGGGAGACATGGGGTCAAGCGATTTTATAGGCTTCACTCCGAAGAAATGGCTTGAAGTGGCTGAACCAGAGGTACTAAAGTTCCTTTATCTACTGAATCCACCAATGAAGAGGATAGTTTTAAGCTTGGAGAGAGTACCACTCTATGTTGATAGGTATGATAGAGCTGAGAGGTTATATTATGGGATCGAAAAAGCTACTATTCCTAAAGAAAAACTAGAGAACATAGTTAAAAGCTATGTATATGCCCAGAAAGGAAAACCGCCAAAGGATCCACCTTATCAAATATCCTTCCTTCATGCCGTAGCTCTTGTTCAAACAATACCCGATACTGATGACATTATCACTGAAGCAATTAAGAGAATTGAGAAAACTACTAAGAGAAAGCTACACTTATCAAGCTTTGAAATAGATAGGCTTAAAAGACGACTAACTAATGCCCGAAACTGGCTCATAAACTATGCTCCCCATCACTATAAAATATCCGTTCTTGAAAAACTTAGTGAAGATATAATAACTAGGCTTGATCCCAAAATATTACCTTTAATTAAGGAGTTATACGCCAATTTCCAAAACATTGCGTGGGAAGAAGAGGAAATCAAGCGTGCAATGATAAACGTTAAGAGAAGAGATAGAAAAGAGGAAATTCTCTTCTTTAAAACATTATATTTGGTGTTTTTCGGTAGAGAATACGGTCCTAGAATAGCTCCTTATCTTTCAATCCTAGATAAAGAATTTGTATTGAATAGGCTTCAGGAGACTATTAGAGTCCTTTCACTGAAAATAAACGGGCAGATCTACCAAAGATTTTTTAACCATTAATATATTGAGATAAACCATGAGCCGTAATGAGGGTATAAATCTGATTCCAGTAGTACTAATAACTGTAGTGCCTATACTGATAGTTCTAATATTCTACTTAACTGATAATTTCCATAAATCTCCATCGATAAAAGAGGCTCCGTTGATTTCCCTAATAATTGGCATTATATCAATTATATTATCGCTACTTTCCTATAAGATTTCAAGAGATGAAAGTGAAATGAGTTATGAACATGAAACGGTATACAAAGTGCTAAGTGCCATAAGCTTAGGGCTAATGGTTCTGGGAGTGATGTTTACACTACTTATAATACTATTCTACTTCCTATCAGCACCGTTATAGATTATGACAAAATGCTCTTTAATTTCTCTAGCTCGTCTTCTCTTAGTGCTAGCTCTCTCTTAAGCTTCTTATTCTCTAACTCAAGTTCGCTAACTTTCTTTCTAAGCTCATCAAGTTCTTTTAGCTTTTCATTTAAAGCTTCCTCTCTAGACTCTATTTCAGCTTTCTTAGCTTCAATTCTCTCTCTAAGCTCAATTAGAGCCGTCTCCCTAGCAGCCAGAGCTCTCTGGTAGCCGACAAGTTCACGTTCCTTATCTAATAGACGTTTTTCCCACTCGAGCAAGCGCTTCTCCTCCTCAAATAGCTTATCTCGTAAGGGCTCTAATTCTTCCTTAATTTTCCTCTCTCGCTCTCGTATTTCTGATTCAAGCCTTCTTAATTCATCCTCCTTAGCTTTCCTAGTTTCTTCAAGTCTTAATATCTCATCCTTCAGCGAAGCAATGTATGCTTCTCTCTTCTTAATTTCAGACTCCCTGATCACAAGCTCTCTTTCCCTTTCATTTAATTCCTCATACTTTTTCATTAGTTGCTCCTCGAGCTCCTTAAGCTTTGTTTCCTTATCATCGATCATCTTCTCTCTTTCATTTAACTTCTTTTCACGTTCCTCTAACATAACCTTTAGATTATGTAAACTTGTAGCTTCATTCTCAAGTTTTATTCTTAAGTCATTCAAACTCTTCTGTTTCTCCATAATTTCCTTCTCAAGCTCAGAAATTTTTTGCTTTTTCTCCTCTAACTCCTTCTCCATCTTCTTTAGCTCCTCGCTTTCAATTCTTACTCTTTCGAGAGTCGCTCTCAATTCCTCGCTTAACTTTAAGAGCTCAGCCTCCTTTTCCGTTAGCTTTGCCTCTTTTTCCCTGAGACTATCCTCCCATTCCTTTATCTTTGCCTCCCTTTCTTTAAACTCCTTCCTACTTCTCTCTATTTCCTCAATTATCTGCCTCCTCCTACTATCCAGCTCCTTTAGATCCAGTATTTTCTCCTCCAATTCCTTCTCAATTTTCTTTCTCTCTTCCTCAAACTTCTCTCTCTCCTTAATATACTCCTTAAACTCGTCTATAGTTGAAGAAAGCGTCGTCATAGTGCTTGAAACAGATCCTCGGATTTCCTCAACTTCAGCTTGGATTTTATCCTTTATTTCAGTAATTGTTTTTGACATTTCCTCAAGCTGAGCCATTACTTCTGATATTTTTGCTATTTCACTTGTAGCGTCCACTAAGTTATCCTTTACAGCTTCTAGCTTAGCCCGGCTTTCCTCGAAAGCCTTTATACTTTTGTCTATGGTCTTCCCTAAATCCGCAAATTTTTTCAGATTAGCTTCTAGTTCAATGAGCTTAGCCTCTAGTGCTTTTCCTCTCCTTTCGAACATCGTTGAAATATCTGATAGTATCTTCCTCTGCTCGGCAAATCCCGTTCTAAGGGCTAGTTCTATTTTTCTTAAAGGTTCTACGGTGATTGTACTTAGTTTAGCAAAGCCACCTGTAACGGAGTCTCTTAATTGAGTTATTTCCCGAAGGATTACGTCAAGCTTTTCCTCTTCCTCCTTTTTTCCAAAAATAGGCATAAAAGTACACCACCATCTATACTACTTCCAAGAGTTTATATTTAAGTATCTTTTAATATACCACCTAATGTATAGCACCCTACTCTTTCTTTTCGATAAGGTCCTCTATCTTTGCTATTCTTAATGATAGGTCGGTTATTAGGAGCTCTAATTCATGCATTTTGCTTGTGAGAGATGAGTAATTTGCCTTCATTTGAACCGAGAGGTCGCCTAATGAGACTATGCTTTCATTCAAAAGACTCTTTACGGTTAATACTTCATTCCTTAGATCGCTGTAAACTTCAAGTATAGCGCCCAGCTTATCCTGAATTATCGTTCTAATACTTGAAAGCTCACCCAGTAGTTCTTCATGCGTGCTTATTAGTCGTTCAATGTCTCTATGAAATTTACCTAGGAATAGATCAAGTGTAGTTCCCATGTCCTTTGAAGATTTCTCAGAAAAATCTTCTAGTGCCTTAATTAGGTTCTGACTATCTTTAGAGAATTTATCCATATATTCAGCGGTTAGTTTAGATAGTTCCTCAAGGCTTCTTTCTAGTTCAATAACTTTCTCATTGAGAAAATCTATCGAAACCTTAAGTGATGATACGCCTGAATAGAGGGTTCTAATTGCCTCAGGCAGTACCCTGAGGACAGCCTTCTCATTACTTTCCAAAAGAAACACCGGGATTAAGAACTAGCTCACGCTAAATAAAGGTATCATTTAATTTCACCTGGATACAATGTCCCTTCCAGCAACAATACCGGCATCCAAAGCCCTTATATTTATATCTAGATATTTTTTCGGAATATATGTTCTTAATACCCTAACTACCTGTTCTCTTTCGAAAGGTAGAAGTTTTAATCCAAGAGCAACACCAAGCATTACCACGTTTGTAACTCTAATATTGCCTAATTTTCTGGCTATGCTTGATGCGTCCACAAAGTAGTATGTAACTTTATATTTCTTTATAACATCCTTGATATTCTTTAGGCTAGGAATACTTATTCCAGGGAGCGGGGGTGGTATAATCTCATTATTTATAATAGCATCACCATTTTTCTTAAGGTAATTAACGTACCTGGCTCCCTCTATTCCTTCAAGAGCTATTAAAAGATCCGCGTAGCCAGCGCTTATCGTCGGCGCAAAGATTTTTTCGCCAGCCCTAACATGTACTAGCACTGATCCTCCTCTTTGAGAGAGGCCGTGTACCTCAGCGACTCTGACGTCGTATCCCATTTCAAGGAAACAGTTGCCTACTATTGTTCCTAATGTTAATACGCCTTGACCTCCGACGCCAGTTATTATTAGATCCACTTACACCACCTCCTTAATAGCGTTATAGGGACAAACTTGCTTACATACTCCGCATCCTATACATAAGTCGCTGTTTATGACCACCTTATTATCCTTTATCATTATTGCTGGACATGCAAAGGTATTTATGCAGGTAAGGCATTTCGTACAGACATTTTCATCGATGAAGTACCTTTTAATTGATTTACCACTTTTTAAAATTCTTCTATAAGCTCTTAAAGCACACTCTCTGCTGGACACTACAACGGCTGGCTCTTTATTCTTTAGAACAAAAGCTATTGCTTCTCGCATAATTTTAACTGACTCATTTATGTTATAAGGATCTATTACCTTAACGAAGTTTACACCTATTGCTTTGGCTATGTCCTCTATCGCTATCGTCCTTGCCTTCTGACCGAGAGCTGATACGCCTGTTCCAGGATGAGGTTGGAAACCCGTCATTGCGGTGATGAGGTTGTCGAATACAACTACTAAAATCCCTGATCTATTATAAATGGAATTTATTAACGCGGGAATTCCGGCATGGAAAAACGTAGAATCGCCGATTGTAGCTATGGGGAATTGATCTGTTGCCCTAAATATTCCCATAGATAGTCCTATACTAGACCCCATGCAGTATGAAGTATCTGTTGCCCTGAAAGGTGGATTTACTCCGAGAGTATAGCACCCTATATCCCCGAGATATACCGCATTAACCTTTTCCGAAGCTACAGCCCTCTTAATAATATAATATGTTGCTCTATGAGGACAGCCGGGACAGAAGACCGGCGGTCTTGGCGGTAAGTTTTCCTCCTCCACTCTCGGAGGAATGAATTGTAGACCTAAAAACTCCGCAATAGCTTTCGCTACCTTCACGTAATTCAACTCTAGTACTCGTGGTACATACTCCTTACCTTTAATTTCTACGCTTATTCCCTCTCTAACAACCAGATCCTTAACCTGAAGCTCAACTACTGGCTCAAGTTCCTCTACGATGAGTACTCTCTTTAACCTCTTAAGGAAACTTATTATTAGGTCGTTTGGTATGGGATATGGAGTTGCCAGCTTTAATACTGAGACCTTATCTCTAAGATTTAGCATATTTAATGCATCCATGACGTAGCCGTATGCTACTCCGGAGGCTATGATTCCCTCGTCAGAAGGATTCATTTGAACAATCTTATTTAGAGGAAAATTACTGAATTCCTTTGCTATCGACGAAATTCTCTCAAGTGCCTTAACATGAAGCTTTCGAGAGAATACTGGAAGTAAGACCCATCTGCTCGGATCTTTTATAAAATTACCTCTAGTCCTTCTGCGTCTTAGGTCTCCGAATACTACTGGACCCCTAGTATGCGAGATTCTGGTCGTTAGCCTTAACATAATTGCTGTCGAATATTTCTCGGATAAATCAAAGGCATATACGGTGGCATCTTTAGCCTCTTGGGGGGCGTAGGGCTCTATTACAGGGATATATGCATGCATACCGTAGATCCTATTATCCTGCTCACTCTGAGAACTATGACAGTTGGGATCATCTGCTGAAACTATTACTAGCCCTCCTCTAACCCCTGTGTATCCAATACTCATAAACGTATCGGCAGCAACATTTAAGCCTACATGCTTCATTACCGCCAATCCTCTTAACCCGGAAATAGCCGCTCCTAAAGCTACCTCGAGAGCTACTTTCTCATTTGTAGACCATTCTACATAAAAACCCAGCTCTCTGGCAGCTGGTATTAACGCCTCAATAATTTCTGTTGAAGGCGTACCTGGATAGCCTGCCGCTACATCTATTCCAGCTTCAATAGCCCCTCTAGCCACAGCTTCGTTGCCGAGTAAAAGTTTAACTATTCCCTTTTCACCCAGGATTTCAGCCAAAGATAACCGCCCCAAAATCTTGGACTGAAAATATTGATTAGCAGATGTATTTAATATGTTTTAACCACTCCTCCTATCATTTGAATGCTTTATGTAGGATGATAAATTTATATGGTAGCCGAAAATATACGTTAGAGGCGAGTTTATGAAAAATATAAGGATAAGTGTAAAGGTGACATACTTAAGTGCCGAAAAGTTAAGTGAACAAATCCCGCCTCAGATACAGTTTCAAATGCAGTTATCTTATCCCAGCGGACAATTAACAAATGTGAATGGTGTGCTTACAGCACCTTTCGTGTTTACGTTATCAACAGTACCTCCCTTAGCTACTATATCATTGAAGGGAAAGGTAAGGATAGAAGGGGATAAAGATAAGGTGAGAAGTATTGAGGAAAAAATAAAGTCTAAACAGCCTCCTCCTTTTGTTCTTCAAGCTATAATGCAGTATGTCATTCTTGAGGCAATAATACTAGCAAGAGAGATAGGAATTCCTCCACCTATTCCCGTACCCGTACCGCTTCCGCAGAAAAAAGCAGGTAGGCATGAAATAAGGTATGGTCCTGTATAGTTGAACAGGGATCCTTATGAGCGATGCTCAAGAATCCAGAAGAATAAGTATACTTCATGTAACTCCGGTTATAGTGGACATACTTATAGCCCTATTGTTAGCAACTATTCTCTATAATTCTCAGATAATAGAAGAAGTTAGCTCTCCATTTTCACAGGAACAAGATATAGGCTCAACAGTATATAACCTGATCGTATTCATGACGCTGCTTGGCTTTGGAAGCCTAATACTCTTCTTGCTAGTTAAAATTAGACGGCTAGATCTACTGCGGCTCTTCTTTACGGCATCCCTATTTTTAACAATCTATAGTTTAAACGATATATTTGGATACTCTACCCTAATAGTTCTCAACATGTATCGTGAAGAGATACTTATGGTCCAAGAAGTATTATCGATTGCTATCGCGGTAATTAGCCTATATGTGATTTTTAAAATTGAGGATGAAAAGTATTCAGCACCTATAGTCCTTCTTTATGGTAGTGCAGCTGGTGCTCTCTTAGGAGCCACTCTACCATTATGGAGTGTCATTGCAATAGCTATATTTATATCGCTTTACGACATATACTCGGTTTTCAGAGGACCTCTTAAGCATCTGGTAGAACTGACAAAACCTCGTGAGGAGAAAGAGCTAAGCGGGGGGAGATTGAGCAGGAAAAGCATCTTTCGAGGAGTTACCGTCCCTTTCAAGGGACTTCATATAGGACTCGGCGACATAGTATTTTATTCAACTATCGTGGTGAGCAGCTATCTATACTCTGAACCTTCAATTTTAAGAGCAATTATACCATCAATTGGAATAGTTATCGGATCATATTTAACCTTTAAGTTACTAGAAAAAAGACCAGTTCTTCCTGCTGTTCCCATACCTTCAATCCTAGCTTCAATCCTAATAATTATCGCTGTAAGTATAGGCATATAACTATATCGTTAGTATACCTCCTCGCTCTTACGTCTTATTTGTCTCAATATCTCGTCCACATCACGTAGTGGAAGACCTACATCCATTAAGAAACTTTTAATTTTTTTCTCACTTAAATTACATTGCTCTTTTAAGAATAATGCTATATCATAAGTATCAAATATTAAGCTACCGTATACATCTTCCGATGATAATATGTACTCCTTTAGTAACCTATATTTATCATTGGTAAGGTATCCCTTTGCCACTGACAGGAAAAAGTCTACATCTATTGTTACAACCGAAACGTCGTTCTCTTCCGGGATCATTCGAATCACTACTCACCTTAGAGATACTAGAATATATTAAAATTAATTGTGCCAGCTGACTACACGTCAGTTAAGTATATTTAAATATTCTCAAGAGCTATAGCCCTTTGTATTTTGTATCTAGGATCTCTATGATTTTACGCACTCTTTTCTCACCTAATCCATCGACTTTCCTCAGCTCATATCCGCTTGCCTTAAAGAACCTCCTTGGACAACCGAAGTGCTTAAGTATCTTCTTGGCCATTTCGTAGCTAATGCCCGGTATTGCCGCTATTAGATTTACCTGTGCATCCCAAATAGTCTTCCCACCCTTTCTGAACCTGAGCTTTACGGGAGAAACGGGCTCTTCTTTCTGTTCCTTCTGAATTCTTTTAGCGATTGAATATAAAATGTATGCAGTATCTCTTTCATCTTTTGAATATATACAGGATATGCCCATTGCCACTAGTGTCGATACTGCTCCTAATACTTGTCTTCTATTGATACTTCTTCTCGAAAAAACCTGCTCCATATCGCCCTCTATAATTAGTATCGGTCTACTGAAAATATTCATCATTTTCTCTGCCTGTTCGAAAAGCCTCTTATCTATTATGGAATTTACGAAATCGTCCACTGTTTTTCTCTCAAGAACTACATTGTTAGAGATCACGTAATCTCCTACGTAAATTCGCTTCACAATAATGTGTACTCCAAGCTCCCTAAGATATCCCGTTACCAGACTCTTCTCCTCCCTATCATCTACAACTATTATTATTTCATCCTTAGACATAGCTACTCATCTTTTAAGCGAAATTTAAATTAATAACGCTTATTCTTAATATGTCATGTATCAAGCGCTTCCTCCAGAAATAGAACAAATACTATTTGGTGTCTTGGCTAATCTAACTATAGGCTTCATTATTGGCTTCCTAATAGGATATGCTTTGAAGAAAGTACTTAAGATAACCGCAATAGTCTTAGGTGTAATTCTACTAATATTGCTTTTCCTCCACTATAAGGGGATAATATCGATAAATTATGAAGCCTTAGAAAGTTCGCTTCGTGGAGTGTTTGAGTATCTTAGGATAGAAACTGCGGGCTTCTTTAATTTCATATTAACCAGCACACCGCTTGTAGGCGGCTTCATAGCCGGATTTTTATTGGGATTTAAGAAGGGATAGGCTTGAAATGGAGCATATATCCGCCAAGTGATGATACGTATTTCCTCCTGGATAACCTACCCTATAATCTTGGCGATTCGATAGCTGAGGTTGGCTGTGGTTCGGGTGTAATATCACTACAAGTGGCTAAGAAGACCAAGAGAGTTCTTGCGACTGATATAAACTTTCATGCGGTAAAATATCTATGGATGAAAGCAAAAGCTGAGAGAATCGATACTAAGATAGATGTAATTTGCTGTGATCTACTAAATTGTTTAAGGGACCTTAGATCTTTTTCATCAATAATATTTAATCCCCCCTATCTTCCATGCAAGTGGATTGAGGATCCTAGCATATGTGGTGGAGAAAACGGCATAAAGATCATTACTAAATTCATAGATTTATTAAAGGAATTAGACCACCGCAATCTTAGAGTATATATGGTATTATCAAATAGAGCAAATATTAGGAAAATAAACAGAAAACTAAAAAATGATGGTATAAAGTTTCATATAATAGCCACAAAAAGCCTGGGCTTCTTCGAAGAATTAAAGCTTTACCTTTTAATATTACAATAAGCTATCTTAATGAATAATAAAGCTTCGTAGGTTAATTATTCTATAATTCAAGATAAACTATATTTAAACACATGGTATAGATTATATATACCAGGTGATTACGTGTCAGAAAAGGCTACTAATGTACAAGTAATCCTAGATGAACTTAGAAAAATAAACCCGGATATTGAAGCTTGTTCTCTAATTAGTGCAGATGGATTACCCATAGTCAGTGTCATACCCTCCGGTACTGACGAGAATAAAATTGCGGCTATGGCTGCCGCTATAGAGAGTGTTTCAGAAAGAGTAATAAATGAACTTCAGAGGGGGGATTTAAAGCAGGTATATATTGAAGGTACAAAAGGAGGCGTAATAGTTGTCAATATGGGGCTAGATACTGCCTTAGTAGTAATAATGAAACCAAAAGCAAAACTGGGTTTAGTACTTCTTGATGTACGAGAGACTATAAAGAAGCTACTTAGGCTTGAGTTTTTCTCCCAATCTACTTAAATGTTATCGAATTCTTTGCTACCGAATTATCTGTATATTTTGAATTAAATAAGTTGAGGAAATTTAAATCTAGAAATAATTAGTTGGATACAGATAGGTTTAAATATCATAATTAGTAAGAGTATTCGGTGATCTTAATGGAGAATAGAATAATTGCATATGCATTACTTAATATATCGGTAGGCAAGGAATATGATGTCATTAATAAACTCAACACAATAGAAAATATTGCCGAGGCTCATATAGTTTATGGAGAATATGATATAATAGTTAAGATAGAAGCCCCAACCTTAAAATCTCTTGAGAAAACAGTCATGAGTATTAGAAAAATACCCGGAGTTATAAGGTCAACCACCTTAATATCTACTTAATAAAATTGAGATGATAAAGTATATACTATTTTGTTAAAGGTAGCTTCTAATTCTTCTTTATTTACTATTGATGTTAAATATATCGGAACATCCTTTAGATTTAGTTTAAGTTTTAATTGTTCTGGCGTTATTTGACCTCTTTCAGTTCTATTTACTAATATTACATGCGGCTTTTTATATTTTAATGCCTCCTTATAAATTTTTATTGTATTTTCCAATTCCTGTACGTCATCATCCCTAACTATAAATATTAATGCATCTGAGTTTTTAGCAAAGTATTCTCTAATGAAATTAAATCTCTCCTTTCCAGGGGTTCCATAAAGATGAACTATGATGCCCCCAATCTTCTTCCTACCATAATCTAAAGCTACCGTTGTAGTTTTTTTCCCCTTAGCAGGCATTGAAAGTGGCTGATCGGTAATAATTGGTTTAACATCGCTAAGATTTCTTACGAAAGTAGTTTTGCCACTATTAAACGGTCCCAAAATAGCAATTCTTAACCTCTTGCTCATGTATTAGGTTAGCGATAAAGGAATATAATAAGTGTGTCTAAATTTTTAGATCCTATTATTTAGATATTTCTAAATGCAATATAAGGAGGTATATGGCTCAGTACGCCCGTCAGATGGCATCCCTGCCATCACCAACGCCCTCTTCATCGCCAGAATATTAACTCTGAATTTTTTCTTATAAACTTTTATCTTTTAGAATAGGCTGGCGACTCTATATAATTACATAGACTCTCTTTAAGCCTAGCAGAGAAGATAGAGTTATATTCTTAGGGTATATAGTATACATGAGAGAAATGGAGAGAAGACATAAAAGGATTATCAAGGAATTCTTTAAGATATCCTTAGCTAACCTAGAATTTAGTGCGCTTTACCTTAGAAAATACTCAATAATTTTAAGAACATTAGGTAAAGTTATTTTAATCGATCCTGCCGATACTATTGACGTAGATGTAATAGGAGATTATAGTAGTATAGATTACGTATTTTTCAGTTGCCGATTAAATGACCATTATAATAAAAGAAAAGCACTGGAAATATTTAGGAGATTTAAGCCAATATTTTTCGCGGATCCATCGACCTATGTAGACCTATCCCTAGAGATTCCGAGAGAATACCTTATAAGCATGCAACCCGGAGTTTACGAGACAGCAGATTTAAGAATTAATGCTATGCTAGGCCTTTATGAAGTTCCGATAATAGCGTATCTAATAAAAGTGGCTGGAATAAACATACTTTATGTATCTAGATCTGAACATATAATTTCCGGAAAAGAAAAAGTTGACGTCATGATATTACCTCTTACAGGCAGATATTTAGGCAAATATGCGTCAATATATGAAATGATTGGAAGTTTCAGACCAAAAAGAATATTTATAATAAACTGGAATGAACGTGAGATAAGTATTTTTGCAAGGAATATTTTAGATATCGCGCCTTACTCTAAAATAATTCCCCTTAGACCTTATACTTCGCATAGGGTTGCCCTAGAATATCCATAAAATGCTAATAACTTAAACCTCCATTCCGGCTCTACAAAATTAGCTAAATTAATACCCTTTTTCATAATCAACAACATTTATTACCTTTTTACCCTTTAGAAAAGCACGTACATTTCTTGCAGCTAGAATAAGTGCACGTCTTCTAGCCTCTTTAGACCAACCAGCCTTATGTGGAGTAGCTATAACATTTGGAAGCTTATGTATACCTAGTGTTGAGGGAGCTCCTTTATGAGGAGGATATAGCCACCATACATCTAAGCCAGCGCCTGCTATCCATCCTTCGGTTAACGCACGGTATAGCGCCTTCTCATCAATTACCGGTCCTCTCGAAACGTTAATCAAGTAAGCGGTTTTCTTCATCAATCTAAGCTCCCTTTCGCCTATTAATCCCAAAGTCTCTTTGGTGAGAGGGACGGATAACACAACATAATCGGATATCCTTAAAACATAATCAAGAGACTCCGGTCCACCCACATACTTGAGCAATCTCCTATACTTTACTCCCTTTAGCGGATTTCTTTTTATGACATATATTTTCATCCCTAAACAATATGCTCTCTTCGCAATTTCTGACCCTATATTTCCGTATCCTATAATTCCAAGATTTTTCCCATATACTTCTTCGATCATTGTTTCATGTTTATAGGGTATCCATTTCCCTTCCTTTAGGGCTTTATCCATAAACACTAATCTCCTGGATAAAGCAAGAATCAAGAGAATAGCATGCTCCGCTACAGTTGAAGCGTTAGCTCCAGAAACTGTAGCTAAAGTTATTCCCTTCTCCTTTAAAAGCTTAAAATTAAATCGATCTGCACCAGCACTTAAAATTTGGATAAATTTTAGTCTCGAGGATACTTTTATATATTCATCTGGTATAAATCCGCCTACAATTACATCCACATCTTTAACTACATCCCTAAACTGTTCGGCTGTTTTCGGCATAACTATAATTTCAGCGGCATCCCCTAAATATTTTCTAAAAACTGCTACCTCATAATCACTTGCGCTCCAGGCAAGTAATACTTTAGGCTTTGCTGTTCTCATCAAGAGATGTAACCCTAAGTTTCAATTTAAGGATTCCGTTGTTCAAAAGTGATTTAAGTGAGTGAAACAGTTATATTCTTGGTTGATGGAAAAATGTCTGAAATAGTGGGTAGAATAAAGGATAGATATGCCCTTTTAGAGAAGATAGAGTCAGTAATACCTGGATTTCGAGGATATAAGGAAAAAGAGATTAGAAGAGAGTCTGATAGACTCGTCAGAGATCATGTATACTCGGTTTTATATGAAGCTAAACAGTACCTGAGGGATGCATTAGTCCCGGTTATAGAGGCTGAGAGAAGGGAGTTTTATCCTCAATTGAATAGAATAATTGCGAAGCTGGATAGGTTGGCTGAACAAATAAATCACGCCGATTATGGCTACAGTGGATTTTTTGATGCAGTTAAGATAAAGGAGCCAGAATTAGACCTTCTTATAGAGTATGACTATAATCTCGTATCTTTAGCTAGCGATATCAGAAATGTAACGCTTAACTTAAAACAGCTTGCCTATAGAAAAGATTTCAACGTTTTCGGAGAGAAACTGTTGGAACTAGAAAGTAAAATAGCTAGGTTAGATGAAGCAGTTATTGGTAGAGAAAGAATTATCAGAGGTGTGTAGGTATGCCTCAGGTAATAGAATGGAAAAATCCGGGAGAAGACGATATCGTATGGAGATATCCTGAAGAAGAGATAACATGGGGCGCACAGCTTATAGTACATGAATATGAATATGCTGTATTCTTTAGGGATGGGAAAGCATATGATGTATTTGGCCCCGGAAGACATACATTAACAACACAGAATCTCCCGCTTTTAACAGAATATCTTACTAAATTATTAGGCTATCCCGAATCCCCATTTAAAGCTACTGTTATCTTTGTTTCAAGTAAACAATTTAGAGGAAAATTCGGCGGCCAGGGCCAGACAGTCGACTTAGCTCCCCTCAAGTTCTTTGGTAGCTTCTGGTTCCGTGTCTCCGACCCTAAGCTATTTGTAATGGAGGTAGTAGGTGGGCAAAAACTTTATGAAACAGATAAGGTTAACGAGTTCCTTAGAGGATTCCTA
>QMRD01000012.1 GCA_003649225.1 Thermoprotei archaeon
AGCGTCTTGTTGCCTAAATATTTTTCTGTATACACACTTCTTAATATGGTTCCTTTAGGTAAAACTCTTCTAAGCATGGGCATATCTATGAACTTTCTCATTAGTGTCTTGTACTTTTTAAAATATTGTTTATGTCTAGATATAATACTAGTACCTTGGCTCCATATTCTGGTTCCGGGAATGGGCAGAACCTGTCTTATATTTATTCTTCTTACAACATACCCTTTGCTTAATACTTGTTTCATGAATTCATAGTTTAAAATATAAGTTTCCTTTGTTTCTCCAATTAGTCCATAAACAAAGTTTATTCCAGGGAGTATGTGCGGCAGTCCGTTCCAACCCCGCATTTTACCGTACCTATTTATAATTTTAATGGCTTCTAATGCCTCCTCAGGCATTACTTTAAGATTATTAAGTTTTATTACACGGGGGTCTGTGCTTTCAATACCAAATGCTGCAACGTCGCCTGGTGTATGATATTTTATTATTGCCTTTACTATCTTGGTAGACTCCATTTCGTAGTGAAAAACGGTACCTGGGTTTACATTATCTATATGTAACGTTTCTAAGTCCTCACAGCAGTATCTTATACCTTTGAGAAGGTTTTCTATGGCCTCAGGATTTGGACGAGGGAATTCAAATACTCCTTTATCAAATGATTGGTAGGCAAAAAAATCCGGCTGTCTTCCTAAGCGAAAACTTCTTGCTCCTTGATTATATAGAGCTTTTATTTCTCTAAGAATGCCAGAGGGATCTCTATAGGTAACGCCACGATATAGTGGCTCAATACAGAAAGAACAGCCCCCGGTAATATGTCTGGGGCATCCCCTGTAGGTTTCAATTTCACATATTAGGTTTAACCCGTAGTTCGGATGTTGTTTTATAATGCGTGCTCCAAGCCTTGAAAAAACATCAACTAGCTTATAGTTGTCTCTAATTTCGCATGGATCAACTGCATCTATATTTAACTTCTCTTTAAAAAGCCTATAGATAACAAGCTCGGGATCGCCTTTAATGATCAAATCAAATCCTTCCTTTATTTTCTCGGGTAATTCCATAAGTTTTCCTCCTTCCGTACCTAAGCCAAACCGAGCAACGGGTCCAGCAAGAATTTTTAAGGGTTTATCCGAAAGTTTACTCCATAATGCTAGCTCTTCAGGCTTTATCGGGTCTCCTGATAGATACTTACCTGGAACACATACTCCAGCAATAAATATTGCTACCTTTACTCTACTATATATTTTAGTAAATTTTTCAAAATTTCTCCTGATTTCATCAACTGTAAGGTAAACTATATTAGTTGACTTATTAACAGCCCATATTGCTCCTGCTATATATCGAGGATAAACATCTATATATGGAGGAACACCCAAACCTGCAGGTTCATCCGAGTATCCATCTATTATTAATACCTCATGCTGCCCCGACATGTTTATCTAGTAATAAATTTTAGGGGAAATGGCGGGCCCGGTGGGATTCGAACCCACGACCTACGGCTTCCCTCCCCCTTAGTTAGAAGGCCGCCGCGCTATGCGGGGCGCGCCAGTCCGCCTGCGCTACGGGCACTACATTTAATTAAAAACCAAAATATAACCTTTACTTTCCTTGAGTGCCCCCCGCTAAGCAAGCCCCCACCCAAAACGTCCATTACTCTATGGGCTAGTTAAATTCTGCTCTAGAGTTTAGCGAGCCTACCATATTGCCCGCCTACCGCGCCTTATACAGTTTTGGGTTCGGCCTTCCAGGCCATATACAACAACATACTCTCCTAGGCGCACACATTATATAGCTCCTATTAAATTAATTCACGCTATTAAGAGCGTATAGCGTAGAGAAGCAATAATCATAGGAAATATACAAAATCGGTACAAGGACGTAGCGGAATACTTATATTGCAACTTTTGATTTCTATCTCGCTATGCATGAGTTACAGCCTGTAGTATCCATTAGACTTAAGGATTTGAAGGATTTGGCTAGATTTGCCGCGTCAATATCTTTATCGGGTATTTCGGCCTACATATTACATTTCTACGATAAGGGTAAAGCGAGACACATATATGGTATTTTTACACGTTATCGTGACTATTATAAATTATATGGCTTGCCTATTTTTTACTACGTTGAACTGGAAAATGAGGTTAATGGAAATTACATTATTATGAAGATGAGTGAAAAGGAAACTATAGAGTTTTCAGATGGTACGCGTAGGGGGTATATATGTATACCTATAATTCATTTAAGTCAGAAACCTATTTTCATAGGGGAAAGTGACTAGCCATGATACTCTTATTTGAGGCTATCATTGGTTATCTCTTGATAACAGCAACTGTTATAACGCTAAAGAGGAGTAGCTTTAGCACCCAGAGAAGATTAGTAAAGCTTCTAGCCTCATATATTATAATTTCTCTAATAATTAGCTTTTATTTAACAATAACATATAGCTATATTCAAGAAATAAGAGAGTTTGTGAGCTTGCTCGAAATACTAGCTTCAGTCGTGCTACACATAATAATGGTTATTTATGCATGGTTTCTCTTAACAAAGGTTCTTTCATAGTTCTACTTTGTTAATAAAGAGGATTATGTTCAAGGAGTTCTCTCACAATATTGTTATAGTCGTCCACCTTTACTCCAAGTCGTCTAAAGTATGCTAGTATATTTTTTATATCCCTTACTAGAAAATCGTAGGCATTAGGATGCGACTTTTTGACAGCTGACCCCCAGTCTATGATTATAAATTCAGGTTCTCTGTTCAGAATGTTATATTCGGACAAATCAGCGTGTATAAGCTCGGCGTTGATGTATAGCTTACGTATATAATCCAGTATTACGTTGTAGGCGTACTCGGGATCGCTAGGTGGAGCCTCCTTTAATAGAGGTGCTGGCACACCCCTTTTTCCTTTAGCGTTAATAAACTCCATGACAAGTACATTTTCCTTAAATGCTATTGGCTTGGGGACTCTCACACCAGCTTTTTGGGCCAATTTGAGGTTTTTAAATTCCTTACTACACCATGCACGTATCAAATGCCTTCTCTTACGCTTTACCTTTTTAAATCTAGGATCTCCCTCAATATACTTCAGCATGCTTCTTCTAAACTCGGCTGTGGCAACTAAGAAAATCTTAATAGCTAAATCTTCTCCCTGGGGACTAATTCCCCAGTATATTCTAGCTTCCTTGCCAGATGCAACGACACCATATATTTTCTCTATATATCCCCTATTATATAGGTCGTAAAGCGCCATAAGAGTGTGTATATCAAATACTTCCTCGACTACCTCATATTCTTCACTATCTTTCTTCTTGAAAAGTTTTCTCTCTATTTTTTTCTTAACGAGTACGTCAACCTTTTCTTCAAATTCTTTTCTATTCGCCATGATTAAAAACCACGGTAATAAGTGAGGGAAGGGGGAATATATTTATTCATGTGTACCTAGTATTTAGCCAAAATGGATTTATTAGAAAAAACTACACTATATAGTCGTATTTATTTCCTTTCGAGGACTATTTCAATTGTGGAGACCATTCTCTCTTTTCCTGGTTCGCCTACTTTTTCGCTTCCTATTTTTACTTCCTTTATTTCTACCTGGTCCGGAAGAAACCTGGTTTTAACTATTTCTGCCGTATCTACGGCTTTGGATATTGCTCTCCCCCTAGCTTTAACTATTATCCTTTGAACGCCTTGATTGAATTGAATTACTGTTGCAAGGACATAGTTCATGGTTGGTTTCTGTCCCACTAAGATTATTCCTTCACTTGCAGACATTTTTATCCCTCTGGAGCTTGTACTAGTAGAGAGATGAACATAATATTTAAACTTTTCGTTATGCTCTTGTGTTGATTTTGTAAAGACCGGGATTTTTCACTATTCAGCGAGGGTATTCTATTGATAGAACATCGACCTGTCTCTACCTGAGCGAAAATTTATTAAATTCCCTATCACTCTATTTTCGGTATCTAGAGTGATGAACGATGTCGAGGCCTAGAAGAGGATCCATGGGATATTACCCTAGGGTAAGAGCTAAAAGTATAGTTGCTAGAGTAAGAAGCTGGCCTGCAGTAGATGAGATAAGGCTATTACTGTTTGCAGGATACAAGGTAGGCATGGCACATATTTTTTACGTTGAAAATGATCCTCATAGCCCACTTTATGGAAGAGAGGTGTTTTGTCCGGTGACTATTGTTGAATGTCCTCCTCTTCGCATTGTCGGTGTAAGGGTATATAAGAATTCTCCGTACGGTTTAAAGACTCTAACCGAAATATGGACGCCAAACTTTGAGGAATATCTCAGGAGAAAGGTTACCCTTCCTAAGGTAAGCAAGGAAGCAGAAGAAAAATTCAAAGCTAAAATAGAAGAAATTAAAGGAATGGAAGCTGATGAAGTCAGAGTTATAGCACATACACAGCCGTGGCTTTCCGGCTTAGGAAAGAAAACTCCCGAAATATTCGAGATTGCTATAGGCGGATCTCCGAATAATGCTTTAAACTATGCTTTATCTCTTCTAGGAAAGGAAGTTAACATAACTGACGTTTTTAAAGAAGGACAGCTAATAGATGTAATATCGATAACAAAGGGGAAGGGCTTTCAGGGCGTCATTAAGAGGTTTGGAGTAAAAATACTACCTAGGTGGCATAAACATAGAAAGGGACATAGACGAATAGGATCTATAGGACCGACAAAACCTGCTGTAATGTTTACTACGCCCCGACCTGGACAAATGGGTTTTCACCAGCGAACAGAATATAACAAGAGGATCCTGAAAATAGGCGATATAAGCAAGGAAAACATCAATCCAAAAGGAGGATTTAAACACTATGGTATCATAAGGACTCAATACGTTATAATTGAAGGATCTGTACCAGGACCCGTAAAAAGACTAATAAAGATGAGGTATCCCATAAGACCGCCGAAGGAAGCACTACCGGAGCCACCTAAAATTACATATATTAGTACAATTGGTATGCTTGGTTGATAAACATGAGTTTCCTGAAATATAGATTGGATAGGACCCAAGTAAACGTATATGGTTTAGAAGGAGATCGTATAGAGAGTATCACTCTCCCTCGAGTCTTCTTTTATCCTATAAGAAAGGACGTGATTAGGAGAGCAGTGGTATCCTCCATTACCAAGAGGATTCAGAAACAAGGTAGAGATCCTATGGCAGGCAAGAGAACTACAGCTGAAAGCTGGGGCGTTGGCTATGGCGTTGCAAGAGTCCCAAGAATAAAGGGTTCCTCTAGAGCCGCATTTGCGCCCATGACTGTGGGCGGAAGGAGGGCTCATCCTCCAACAACCATGAAAATTATTGTTGAAAGAATGAATAAGAAGGAGAAAAGGTTAGCTTTAAAGTCTGCTATAGCAGCAACTGCAATTAAAGAACTCGTTAAACAGCGTGGGCACATTATTGAGACGGTCCCCGAACTGCCGATTATAATACAAGATGATTTAAGCAGAATAAAGAAAACTCAAGAATTAAAAAACGTACTTGTTAATCTAGGGCTATGGGCTGACATAGAGCGCGCGAAAAAATCGATACGTGTGAGAGCAGGCAAGGGAAAAATGAGAGGAAGGAGGTATAAGAAAGGAAAAAGCATTTTAATTGTAGTGAGAAAGGATGAGGGAATAGTTAAGGCTGCACGAAATCTACCAGGAGTAGACGTTGTAGAGATTGATAAATTATCGGTTGAACATTTAGCTCCTGGCGGTGAACCTGGCAGACTTACTCTATGGACGAAGGGAGCTATAGAATACCTTAGGGAGGTGTTTGAATAGTGGATTCCTATGATGTAATAATTAGACCTGTTATAACAGAGAAAGCGTTGGATAAAATAGAGCGAAATAATACTCTAACTTTTATAGTTGATATCAAGGCCACGAAAAAAGACATTAAGCGTGCAGTTGAGGAAATATTTAAAGTGAAGGTTGAAAAGGTAAATACTTTAATTACCCCTCAAGGGGAAAAAAAGGCATATGTCAAGCTTAAGCCTGAGTATAAGGCGGAGGAGGTAGCTACAAGGTTAGGAATACTATAGCTTTTCTAAAGAATCTTTTTTATAAAATCTTGAAAAATAAAACATAAAAACTGCGGTAATGATAGAAAAATATAAATCAATCCTTCTATTCTTGTTTAAATAGCGGGGTGGGGAAGCCAGGTTATCCCGCGGGGCTCATAACCCCGAGGTCCGAGGTTCAAATCCTCGCCCCGCTACCAATATTCTCTAGTGTAAAATTTAGAAATGCTTTCCAAATAATTCAAATAAATATCAGTTCTGGTGTCATTCTTCATATCTCCGTATTACCAGCCTTCATCATCGATACTCCTAAATGTTGATATCTCTTTAATAATTTTCCATGACGATTTGATGGAGCATCGATTTGATGCATTTCTTATCACTATATCATAACCTTAGTTTATATATCACTGCAGTACAATAACTGAAAAGGGGCGAGCTTGGAAATGCAGTATTAAAGCGCATCTACATCCTGCATCTAATATTGGTTAAAACAGTGTTAAAGGAGAACGATACTAATAGGCTATTAGCAAAGCATAGAAATAAGGGCAAGAGCACTATGCAAAATGTTAGGAATCTATCTTGTTAAATTTACTTCCTGTTTACCCTGAGAGGATATATGCCTGCGATGAGAAAAGTATATTTTCGATTATACCTAAGGGTATAGTACCATGTCTGAAAATATTCGCATAAGGAGGATATCCTTCAGGGTAACCCAAAGAGACTTAGAGTTGATGAAACGTTTAGTTAACTTAGGCTATTTTTCATCAATTTCTCATCTCGTTAGGATAGCTATATTAATGCTTACTGAGAAGGAATTTAATAAGCTGAAGATGAGTGATTAATATGAAGAGCCAAGAAAATGTAATTGAAGAAGAGCTTCCCATAGTTCCTACCGGAATTAAAGGTCTAGATGAAATTATAGGAGGTTTTATAAAGGGTAGAACGTATTTAGTCGCAGGGGAAACGGGTACTGGAAAGACTATATTTTCATTAAATTACCTTATTTATGGTGCAATGATTAACGAGCCAGGCGTATATATTCTCGTAGACGAAGACGTTAATGATTTGATGAGAGGGGCAAAAGCTTTTGGATGGGATCTAAATCATTTAATCAATAGTGGAAAGCTAAGCATAATGACATTGTTACCGGAGTTTACTGAAAGATTTAAGGATAGACCATTAGATGTTACTGTAAAGTCTATCATTAGAGATATAAGCTATGAGGTAAAGAGAATTAGAGCTCAAAGGCTGGTTATAGATCCAATAGCTCCTTTAATTACTGGTGAAAGGGATATAGCTTGGACACGAGAATATATTAGAAGCCTAATAATATCTATAGAGAGAAATATTGGAACAACTACTGTCATTACCTCTGAAATACCGACAAATAGTAATTCGCTGAGTCGATTCGGAGTTGAAGAGTTTTTAGCTACTGGAGTCATAGTCCTCGGACTAAAGAGAGTTAATAAAGAGTTCAAAAGAACTCTCTTCATCAGGAAAATGAGATGGCGACCAGTTCATCCTCAAGAGTTTGAATTTGAAATTGTACCAGGATTAGGTATCGTGGTGAAACATTAGTAACTTCAGCTAATGTTAGAAAGGGAATAAAAATAATAGGTAGCGTGAGCATTTAGTTTCTGTCTGACATATTTTATGATGACGGTCTGGAGCAATGAGCGTGGCGATGATTACATAGTTATTGCTTATTTTAGCTTGATTTCTTCCAGCTTCTTAATTATCTCTTCCAGTAGTGTGGCAGCATCGCCGGGATCTATTATTGCTGCCGATGCTGCGGCTACCTCTATTCCGGCAGCTTTACCTAGTTTTTCTTTCGAAGGAACGTAAATATAGGGTATCTTTTTTTCCTCACATAGAAGAGGTAGGTGAGCTACTATTTCTGGAGGATCGACATCTTCAGCTATAAGAACTAGCTTAGCTAACCCTCTCTCTACGGCTTTTGTTGTCTCGTTGGTTCCCTTTTTAATACTGCCACTATGTCTGGCTATACTTATTGCTTCATATGCTTTTTCCGCCAATTCCTCTGGTACATCGAACTTTACATAAAATGGCTTCTTGTTCATAACCTTCACCTTCATCGTTCATACTCATAACATTCTTCAAAGTCCCTTTTATATATGTTTTGACGTTTAATGAATGGAGAATGTATGACAATATCTATCATAACTGTTAGAAATTACGCTGATAGAAGGAATGGCATTAATCACATTTAAAGGATATAAAACTTATGAATTATATTATTTCCTATAGGCTAATACGATATTTTTGTCTTCTTTTTTCGCTTTGCAGAAACCTGTAAACTGTGGTGTGTTGTCTTCCTTCTATAAGCATTAATATGGCTTCCCTAGCTAGTCTTACTTCTTCAAAGCCTCCAATTATTGCAACCGTGTGTAAGCCTATAGATATATATGTACCGGTTATTTCTTCTAACATTTTCTTAGCTTTTCCCCTTTCTCCTATGATTCGCCCCTTAATTCTACTTAGTGCATTTCGTGACTTAGCATGTTCTTTAAGGTCTATTACGTCCAAGAAGTATTCATCATGCAGTAGGTTAAGGGCTATATCTAAGGGGAATCCTAGAGAGATTGCTCTAATAATGTCTCTTGCTTTTAACAGTTCATTAAGAGTAGTGTCAGACGAAGAGGACTTAATGACAATTTCTCCTGTTTTGCTATTAATGTTTATCTTTACTTTGAGTAGCTCCTCTATCTTCTTCTTTGTTTTACCTTTTTCTCCTACTATTAAACCTATCTTTTCTTTATTTACGCTTAAATAAATAGGGCCTACCTGCAACAACTTCACCTACGGCATTTATATAATAACCCCTAAAATATTTTAAATGTTTGATGCTGTTTTATTTGTTCTCAAAAGAGAGCAGGAAATTGTAGCTTTCCCTTAAACAATACATCCTTGATATAAGTATATTGAATACGAGCATCACCTACCATGGTTTCATCACCTATCAGTTTAATGAAGTCTTCATCACTTATGTGATTTTTTCCATCATATACTTTGACGACCTTATTATTATTAACGATGTAAAAACTGGAAATTTTTCTCATTATGGAAGAAGCAGTCTCTATTTTTCTCATAAAGACGAAAGCGTTGACGATTGAATATAAGTCTTCTAGCGTAGCTCTAGGATAGTATGCTCTCAGATAAAAGAGCATAAAGGATAGTGCATCATCTAGATCTTTTGCATGCATGGTCGTTATACTCGCTAATCCTTTACTAACCTCAAACCATGTCTCTATATTTTCGCTACGCAACTCACCAAGCACAATTATTGACGGGCGTTCATACCTGAAGGCCTGCCTAAGCAAGAAGGTTACGTCATAATCACCGTATGCTACAGCCCTAGATACCAGCGCAGATGGAGGCAAAATTAGTTCTCTTACCTGCTCTATAACGCAGATTCTTAGGTAGGGATAAAGGTAGTGGATTCCTAAAATAATTGAGTTCAATAGAGTGGTTTTACCGCTGCCTGTGGGACCGCAAATACACAACACATTAGGTTTTAGCACGGTAAGTATAAGCCTAGCTGCTAGTAGGGGATCATAATCTGTTAGTAAAGGAATACGCGTTATTCTTGTAGCAATAATTTCTTTCTCTCGAAGCTTTAGGTATATCCTCCATATATAGTTTTTCCTCTTAAGAAAAGTTTCTGCATAGGGCACTGTAAGATTTAAATTTACACCCTGAAAAATTGCAAGATTTTCAATAAATTCCTGTACATCATAGTCCTTAACCTCTACGACGTATCTCCTACCATTTATCGTTGTGGAAATTTTATCTACTCGTATAAAGATCTCCTGACATTCGCTATATTCAAATAGTGGAGCAAGAGGATATAAGTGATTTTTATTTGATTGAAAAACTCTCACCACATCATTCTGAATAACTATTTTACCACTTTCTAACTCTATTATCCTATAGGCGCCGTCAACCAGTATCTGCTTAGGATTACCTGTATTTCCTGAGTTTAAGATTTCATTAACTTTAATGTGCTGTATATTTAATTTATTTAGTTTTTGATTAAATTTCTTTAGTGCATATAACATGACTAGCTTATACCTATTAACCTTTTTCTCAACTTTAATAATTTATTACGTGTAATTTTCAACGATTGTATTTTCCTTTCTAGCTCACTTATTTCGTTATTTATTTTTTCAATTTCAGTTTCTAATTTATCAATGAACGATGGATCACCACCCAATCGCCTTATTAGCTCCTTAATCTCCTCTAGGCTTAGCTCAGACTCTATCTCCTCAGCTTTATCTAGAACTACCTTACTATTTCGGGGAATCGGTATCTTATGTATACTCATACTTCCACCTTACTAGATTTAAGGCTAAACTTAACAAAGGTTTCTGAAAATCCCGAGATATAGCTTTGAGGGATTTTTCAAAAAATACTACCGATAGAGCTACAGCTGGATCATAGGGAAATATATATACATCATTACCATTATTTACAAGCCTAGATGTATTTTTTATCACTTTAGAAGGTATTGGAACTGGACAATTTATTACATAAAGTATTATTTTCTTTCTTTTCAGATAATCATTCTCTATGTTTAGCATCTCAGGCTCATGATTAACAAGCGGAGTAGTTACAATCAACAAAACATTTGATATGAGCGTTAATCTATGATATCTAATATCTCCCCTTTGCCATGAAGGTATATCTATAACAATGAAATCGTATTCTCTTGAAACGTCTTTTATCTGCTTCAATACATTATCGGAAAGATTACATCGTATGCTACCTTTATTCGGTATCATGTAAAAATCATAACTTATATCCTCTAATGTAAACTTATAGCGGCTTATAGACTCGCGTATACTTAAATCACCTCTAACTACATCTTTAAAATAAGGTGGATCGGGATACTTCAAAAGCATGTAGCTTATACCGTAGTCTGGAGAAGCATCGATAATTAATACCTTAAATTTTGAACTTAAAAGCAGGGATAGATATGTTAATATTGTGGTTTTTCCTACTCCTCCTTTTCCCCCAGAATATGGAGCAATTATCATATTTTCCTCTCAAGAATTATTACCAAAAAACTATATAGTAGGGTAGGAATACCCAAACACGTTTAACTATATATTTTTTTGTAAAATAATAGGGGGATAGATAATAATAGTTATGTAGAGACAGTGAGGGACATATGTCATGATTAGGGCAAAATACATAATCTTATTAATAATTATTATAATAGCAATGCTCATAGGTCTTATTATTTGCTATTTTGTTCACAATAATTATGGCATTAAGAAGAATATAATAAAGGTGGTAATTAGAAAAATTGGCTGTGGCGACATCTCACCAAAAGAAGGTATTTACATATTTAATAATACTATAGGTGCTGCTACTATTACCTTAAATGCAACAGCATGCAGTGACTATGAGTTCTATTACTGGTGTATAAACAATAGTATTATTAGGAGAGAAACACCTATTACATTAAAAGTAAACGGGAATACTACAGTAGAAGCGGTATTTAAAAGAGCATATTTCTATGTACGTTTTAATGGCAATGGACCCATTATAATTAATGGAACGTTCATTCGCCCTCCTTATATAATTAGGTATAAGGATAAGGTTAGTTTTAAGGTCTCAATCTCTCCCTTCATAGAAGGTAATGTACTATATAGGCCCATTGGAGTAATGGTGAATAATACATTGTATAATTCGACGTTTTTTCTGTATCTAAGTAGGGAAAATTTAACTATATATGCAGTATATGAACAGGAAAGCCTCGAAGAAGGTATATTGATTACATCTAATCATGCGAATTTCGCCTTTATAAATGGTAAAACTATAAGATTACCTACGGTCTTAAAGAAAGGTGTACTCCATGGCAACTGGAGCGTTTATCTAAACGAAACACACAGCTGGTGGCTGGGATGGTATGCGGTAGCATATAGGAACGGCACAATCAAGTACTATAGCTACTACAAGTACCCTGCAGTAACGTTAAACAAGGAAATGAAGCAAGTAGAGATACACTATGTATTAGGATTAAGGGGATTACCGTATGTGAGGAGAATATGGTATTTTCCACCGTACTCATGGAATCATAGTGGAGATTTATGGACTTGCTATGCTAAATTAAAGGATCATAAGCTTATTTTCTATAATTTCACCAATCCTGAAATAAGGCCTGTTATCGTTGATGTGTTTCTCGAGTTTGATTGGAATGTTAGTGGTATATGGTTATGGTGGAGGAGCTATGGTGGAATTGTCGTAGGGGGCTGGGAACACGTGGCAACCTTCAACTACTGCTTTAGGAGATTCCATAGCAACCAATACATTATGAAGCTTGAAGGCATTGTGCAGAACCCGAATATGGAGCATATACTCTACATAAACGAGACATGCGCAAAGCTAAGCGACGGACGCTTCGCAAGAGGGGTATTCAAGCTAGGATTCTATGCCATTACTAGAGATCTAAGTGATGAAAGACTTCTGCCTCTACCTGAGATGAAGGGGAGATATGGAATATTCATGCGTTTCGGTTGGGACGTTCGCTGGGAGGACGGAGAAACAGTTGTTGTCGAGATCAGGATTTTAGGTGTTAATCCATGAGGAAGATACTGACACTGCTCATCTTGTTTCTCTTGTTGCTCTTTATAATCCAGCACTACGGTACATGTAAACCCGATATAGAGCACAGAGGTAAAATGATATTAGTCTTCAGACCGATAGCTCACGTATGGGACAGTCGAAAAGTTAAAGCTGAAGATTCCTTCTTTTTATCTGACGGGATGGCAGGTAACTACTCGTATGTTAGCGATGTTTTAACCTTCAACTTTAGTGATGGAGATTTTGTAGAATATTATCCGCCTTGGTCTAACTTCTATCCCCGTATAGCCGTGTTCCGAGTCTACGGCAAAAATATTTCCGGAGTTCTAGAGAACTGCTCTGTTTGGTATATGGGTGGCTGGTTTAAAGGGTATTTCGATGACATGCTTGTTCATTTGGCTTACTATAATAGCGACTGCTTCACGAGGGATATTAACGAAGAGTTCAGCGGTTCATCGGGCTATCATTCTATCGGGAACTTTACAATCGTTTCGTGGAACTACACCTTCTCTGGGGGCTTCTCAGAGCACAGCTACCGCTACGAAGTATTCGACATGCCATACAACATCTCAGTCTGGGGAAGAATTAATAGTGGCTCAGGATACCTTCAATTAGAATCAGTAAATTGGGAAAAGATAATCATCAGATACAGCGTCGAAACAGGCGGTGGAGGTAGCGACATATTATATGTTGATGTCTATCCGGCTAAGCTTGATGGCTCTGAATTCGCCTATAGATTGAGTAATGAAAGCTACACTAGGTATGCTAATTTTCCATATATCTTTAACCTAACTGAGTTGGGGTGTTTGATAAGGTGCATTGCACATAGTAGTCTCGGCGAATACGGAGTTTATAGGTTTGTTAAATGGATGTTAAACGGCAGAGATATTATAACGCTTGATACGGGCTGGATAAACGAAGGCGGTATACTGACGGCATATTATGAGAAATATGCATATACAAGTATACTAAATATTAAGGCATATGATGTTTCAGGAAGCGAGTTAAATGTAAATATATCATATATCGGAGACTTTATGGGCTTAAATGTCACTCCATTTGAATTAGTTAATAAAGTGAATACTAGTTTAGGCTCTTCAGCATTTACCGTTACGCTTAAGGCCTTGCCTCTAGATGGCTTTTGTTTCGTGAAGTGGATCGTAAAGGATGAGAACAATTCTATGATTATAACTACATATAGTGATACTGTATCGATAACTGTGCCAAATGATAAAAAGTATGTAGCGGAGGCATACTATGAGAGGGTTGAGCCTACAGAAGTATACGTTAATGCTGTGCTGAATAACGGAACTAAGTTAAACATTAAAGTTCAATGGAATATAACCACCACATTATCGGAGAAAGGGTATGAGGCTGGAGAAGGAGAGACATCGTTTAAGCTCGATTTCTCATGGCTTAGAAAGTATATTGAGGTCTATCCGGGGCAAGATTCATGGCTTCCTATCAAGGGCTACCTTATTGATCCCCTGATGTGGAGTGGTGAGGAGTGGGTTTACGTTAGCAATAGCTACGACTACGCCTACGCCTATTTAAATGAGACGTTCATTGGTAGAACCACCATCCTAATTAGCAAAGTTAGGGTAGTAGGCGCATACGGTAGACTCTACCTATTGGATGGAGAACTGAATAG
>QMRD01000013.1 GCA_003649225.1 Thermoprotei archaeon
AGTAATGAGAAAAAAATAAATGCTTGTTAGTAGAAGAGAGGTTAGCGAAAAATATTCGGTGAGAAAAATGGTTGTCAGGCGTGAGAAGAAGTCTAGAAGCTTAAGGGGATGGCGAACACATGGCTGGGGTAGAGTAGGTCAGCATAGAAGAAGCGGAGGAAGAGGTGGGAGAGGACATGCAGGAATGCATAAGCATATGTGGAGCTGGATAGTGAAGTATGCTCCTGATTGGTTCGGGAAGCATGGATTTACTAGGCCACCAGCATTAGTTAAGGAAAGTAAGATCATAAACTTAGCTCAGCTGGACGAGAAAATACCAGAATGGGTAGAGAGCGGAATAATAAGTAAGGAGGGAGACACATACCTAATAGATGTGGTTAAGCTCGGTTATAATAAGGTAACTGGAAGTGGGAGAATAACTAAGAAGATAAAATTGTATACATTATCTATAACAGAAAAGGCCCGTAAGAAGATCGAGAAGATAGGTGGAGAGGTCGTACTTCTGAAATCCTGAAGGAGGTGTATTAGATGGGTGTTACTGAATCGCTAGAAAATTTACTCCGTTTCCTTCCTGAAATAATTCGTCCTGAAAGAAGAGTGAGTTTAAGAGAAAAAATGTTTTGGACAGGGCTAGCTCTCATAATATACCTTGTAATGACGCAGATTCCTTTATATGGAATACCTTGGAGGGCTAGTCAGTACGAGCAAATCTTTTTCCTTCAGATAGTGCTAGCTTCAAAAAGAGGTACACTAATGGAGTTAGGAATAGGTCCCATAGTAACGAGCGGCCTTATCTGGCAGCTCCTTGTGGGAAGCAAAGTTATAAACATAGATTTATCAACGCCTAAAGGACGAGCATTATTTACTGGTTTAGAAAAACTATTCGCAATAATTTTCACTATAGTTGAAGCGCTAGCATACATAGTTGGAGGAGCTTACGGCCGCCTCCCCTTAGCTACGGCTACAATTGTATTTCTCCAGCTTGTCTCCGCTACTCTCATAATCATGTTGTTAGATGAGATGCTACAGAAAGGATGGGGGCTAGGTAGCGGTATAAGTTTATTCATAGCTGCTGGAGTCGCACAACAAATATTCTGGGAAATGTTATCGCCTTTCGGCCCTCTTGCTGATGGATTGTATTATGGAGCTATCCCCGCCTTTGTATACGCCGTAGTTAATGCTACGTCATCTGGAAATTGGACGATTGTTAGAGAAGCTCTAATAAGACCTTCAGGATGGCCAAGCATGTTAGGATTGATATTCACAATATTGATATTCATTATATTGGTATATTTAGAAAGTATGCAGGTAGAAATACCTATTTCCATCAGTCGTTATCGAGGCATAAGAGCGAAAATACCCTTCAAATTCCTATATGTATCAAATATTCCAATAATACTTGTTTCTGCATTGCTAGCAGACTTTCATATTTTCGCTCAGATTGCATGGAATAACCTTAATCCTCATAATGAAAACCCATGGTTTAACTTCATAGCAATGTACAACGTTACACAAAGAGGATATGTACCGTTACCTGGATCATTGGCCTATTACCTAACTCCTCCACGTTCAATTAGCAGTATTTTTGAGGATCCGATAAGAGTACTAGTCTATTCAGCACTATTCATATTATTCTCAGTATTATTTTCAATAGCTTGGATTGAGACCTCGGGAATGGATGCATGGTCTCAGGCTAAGCAATTGGCGGAGGCTGGCATGCAAATACCTGGCTTTAGGAAAGCGCCCAAAGTCATGGCGGCCATATTAAACAAGTACATACCAACACTAGCTATACTAAGTGGTCTTATAGTTGGTATTATAGCGATAATCAGCGATTTAGTTGGTGTACTAGGTAGTGGCATCGGTATATTACTGCTTGTCGGCATACTTATACAGTACCAGGCGTTACTAGCTAGGGAACAGGCTATGGAAATGTATCCAATGCTTGGAAAATTGCTTGGAACATGAAAAACTGCTACCTTATAGTTTTAATTCAGTGAAAAAAGAGAATAAATTTTATAAAAATGCTCATGAGCTATCAAGGATGGTGTCCAACGTGAGAGAATACTGTGTAAGAGAATCAATAGAGATACCTAGCAATGTTAACCTGGAAATTAAGGGCAAGAAAGTTATAGTTGAAGGAAAAAGAGGACATTTGGAAAAAGACTTCTCACATGTAAAAAATGTTCTAATATATAAGGATGGCAATAAAGTAGTCGTTGAAACATACTTCGCAAAGAAAAGGCATGCAGCAGTAGTTAAGACAATAATTGCCCACATAAGAAACATGTTCATAGGAGTAACTAAGGGCTATCGATACAGAATGAAGGTGGTATACGCGCACTTCCCTATGTCCATTAAAGTTGAGGGATCCTACGTTGTAATTGAGAACTTTCTTGGGAAAAAGGATAAAAGATATGCAAAAATCGTAGGAAAGGACACTAAAGTTATCGTAGAAAAAGACGATGTAATCATCGAAGGAATAGACATAGATGCTGTTGGTCAAACAGCTGCAAATATCCACTTAGCAACACACCTAACAGGGTCTTTAAGACTATGTCCTCACGGAAGAGATGGAGGTCCCGGAGTTCTCGACGGCATATACGTTTATGCAAAAGAGACGATAGAAGAATAATGAGCAGTTACTTCTTGTATCTCTTTAACCTCAAGTTTCTACTTCTACATCTTCGACATTTTTCTGCTGAAATAGGATTTTTAGCTCCACATTTTCTACATATTTTTACCTTAAATACGTGATCCAGAGCTATTTGTAGCTTAACAGGGTCCGTTATAGGCATATGTTTCACCCTATTATATGACTTAAAAGTGTAAGACGCATGTAGATTTAAACATTTCGTTCTGAAGTTTCATTCAAATTCTTTCCTCTGATGAATACTGGGTTGAGTATCAAGCTTGCCGGTGGATCATTAAGATACTTTTCATTACTCCAGGTTTGATTAGAAAAAGAATATATTGGGAGAAAAAGATAAATCAATGTTCTATGCTATGATACTGGGGCCTTTATGGAAATAGTTAACCTTAAAATGGAGAACAATTCGATAGAGTTCATATTAAGGGGGGAAGGACATACTTTTTGTTCGCTACTTGTTAGAATGCTTCAAAGAATGGATAACGTAACATTTGCAGCCTACCATATAGACCATCCGCTAGTAGGAGCACCTAAAATTTACGTAAAAGTAAAAGATGGAAGCAGTATTAGTGAAACATTGAAAAAAGCAGCACAGAATATAATTAACATAATGACCTCATTAAAGGAACAGGTAGAAGAAAATCTCTAGAAGCATGAAAGAGGCACAAATGAGTAAAATAGTTATAACTAAGGATCTATCAAGATTGGGAGATGTAATAATAAACTATGTATCTTCGGTAGCACTAACATTATATCACCAAAAGGTCTTTGCGATAAAGGTTCCGAATAAATTGCTATCTAGAGCTTCTCGACTTGCAAGCCTTGAACTTCATATAAAAATGACATCAAAGAAAGCTAATTCGGGCGATTTAGCAGAAGCATTAATAGCTTATGCCTGGCTTAATTCGTTAATGAGCACTAATGAGATGATAAATATTTTGATTGAGAATCTGAGAAAGACAGGTAGCATAGAGGAAGCTATAGCTTTCCTTTTAGACACTATTCTCAAAAGAATTCAAAAACACTAAAAGATTTATGTGTGTTAGAATTAAAAGAGATATATCATGTATCAACTTAATTTCACGATAGATAATAGGTAAACAGGTATTTGGATTCGTCCATAGCAATTTATATATACTTCCCTTAAATGATGGTAGATAGACCACAGGTGAGTTCGAATGGTGAAGTATAAGCAGACTATGGAAATACTTAAGCTTATGAGGAATGTAGAGCAGGTTAGAAATATAGGTACATTAGCACATGTTGATCACGGAAAAACCACTACATCTGATAGTCTTCTTATGGGTGCCGGGCTACTGAGTCCTAAGACTGCGGGTAGGGCTTTAGCTCTAGACTATGTGGAAATAGAGCAACTGAGACAGATGACCGTTAAGGCTGCGAACATATCTCTGTATCACGAGTGGAAGGGAAAACCATACGTAATCAATCTAGTCGATACGCCGGGTCACGTAGACTTTACGGGGCATGTAACGAGAAGTCTAAGAATGATGGATGGTGGACTTATTGTTGTTGATGCAGTGGAAGGAGTGATGACGCAGACAGAGACCGTAACTAGGCAGGCGTTAGCTGAGAGAGTTAGACCGCTACTTTTCATAAATAAAGTAGATAGACTTATAAGAGAACTTAAGCTAACACCTAAGGAAATACAGAACCGTTTCATAAGCATTGTAAGAGACTTCAATCAGCTTATTGAATTGTATGCTGAACCTCAATTTAAGGATAAATGGAAGGTTGACTTTAAGAAAGGACAGGTCGCTTTTGGTAGTGCGTTACATAAGTGGGGTCTTACACTTCCTATCGCTGTAGAAAAGGGATTGAAATTTGACTATATAGTTGATGCATATCTCAAGGGTTACTATGAAGATTTAGCTAAGGACTTTCCTCTGTATATTGCATTACTGGACATGGTCGTAGAACACGTTCCGAATCCCAGGGAAGCACAAAAATACCGAGTACCCAAACTATGGTCAGGTGATCTAGAGAGTGAAATAGGAAAGGCCATGCTAGAGTGTGATCCAAATGGACCAACAGTTATATGTGTTAGCAAGGTTGTGGTGGATCCTCACGCTGGGCTTGTTGCCACTGGAAGAATATTTAGCGGAACGGCAAGACCAGGAGAGGAAGTATACCTCTTAAATGCAAGAGATGAAGGTAGAATTCTTCAGGTTAGCCTCTACATGGGACCTTATAGAGAGATCGCGGATGAAATATCGGCAGGAAACATAGTGGCGCTTCTTGGATTAGATAAGGCAAGAGCTGGCGAAACGATCGTGGACATAAGATATAGGGATGTAATGGTACCATTTGAAAGACTCGCTTATGTAAGTGAGCCTGTTGTAACTATAGCTATTGAACCTAAGAGAAGTAGCGATTTACCTAAGCTTGTCGATGCCTTGAGGAAATTAGCTATAGAAGATCCGACACTTAAAGTACACATAAACGAGGAAACAGGCGAATATCTAATTAGCGGCATGGGTACATTACATTTAGAGATAGTTCTCTGGGAGCTAAATCAACGCACAGGTCTTGAAGTAATAACCAGTCCTCCTGTAGTAGTATATAGAGAAACAATAAGAAAGTCAGCAGGACCATTTGAGGGTAAAAGCCCGAACAAACATAACAAATTATACATAAGCGTAGAGCCGCTAAACGAGGATACATTAAAGCTACTAGTCGAAGGTAAAATATATGATGGCCAGGATTGGAGGCAAAGAGCTAAGATATTAAGGGAGTATGCGGGATGGGATGCTCAGGAGGCCAGAGGAATATGGGCAATCGATGAAAACCTAAACATAATGGTTGATTTAACGAAGGGTGTACAGCATCTAAGAGAAATTAAAGACACAATAATTCAAGCTTTCAGATGGGCACTAAGTGCTGGACCATTATGTCAGGAACCAGCTAGAGGAGTAAAGGTAATTCTACATGACGCGGTGGTTCACGAGGATCCAGCACATAGAGGTCCAGCCCAAATAATGCCGGCCACAAAGAATGCGATATTTGCGGGCTTCCTTTCAGCAAAACCAACGTTATTAGAACCAATACTGTTAATAGATATTAGAGTACCTCAAGAACAGTTAAGTGGCGCATTAAATGTTCTAAACAGGAGGAGGGGCAGAATAAAGAGCATGGAGCAGCAGGGACTATTAATGAGGGTAATAGGTGAAATACCTGTTAGTGAGACGTTCAATCTGGCTGATGATATGCGAAGTGCCACAATAGGAAAAGCGTTTTGGAGCACACAATTTAGCCATTGGGCACCTGTACCTGAATCTATGCTAACGGATCTGATACTAAAAATAAGGGAAAGAAAGGGGCTACCTAAGAGAATACCAAAACCTGAAGATTTCATTAAACCTTAATCTGCAGGATAACGTAAACTTCTTATAGATTTATCCATTAATCAATCTTCCTTTTCCTACTTTTTAGAACCTCAAGCCAAGGGTTATCGATTAAAAATGATAATTTTTCTGTCTCGCCCGTAAAGATGGTTCTGGTTTCATATGTTTTAACTGTCTCTATTTTTGAGATTGCATTAAGCATTTTAATTATGTTTTCGTTTATTGCGTTTAACAATTGCACAATTTCATTTAATTTACTATATATATCGCTGCCGTCGCATTCCTCCTTATCTATGGCCTTAATGCCTCTTTCAATTATCTTCCTAGTGTATTCATATAGTACATCATATATTGCCTTAGAAGCTATTTTATCAAGGCTGGCTTCCCTGGATAAAATAGCTTTCTTTTCTATCTTAAGCCTTCTTCCTCTTCTCTTTAGTTTCTCTGCTTCTTCATGTCTACCCATTTCCCTTAAATTTCGCCTATACTTGTAGACTGCTTTATACGCAGTTCTTATAGATACACCTAATTTATCTGCTATTTCACGAAAGGTTAATCCATTTAAGAATGCTTCAACTATCTTCTTCTCAGTCGCCGTTAGATTCTCTAGAGGGTCACGCATTGGTATATCCTACGGATAACTCTTATTTATCTATATTTATCTTAAAGTAATCTATTATCTTCTGAGCTATTATTTCTCCTACCCTATCCTGCGCCTCCCTCGTCATAGATCCTATATGTGGTGTTGCTATGACTCTAGGATGTTTAACTAACTCTAACTCCCAAGTTTCTTTCGGCGGTTCGTTAACCCATACGTCAATTCCAGCTGCAAGGACCTTTCCACTCTTTAATCCCTTAAGCAGAGCTTTTCCATCAATTACTGCTCCTCTTGAAGTATTTATGATTACTACCCCATCCTTCATCAGTGCTATCTCTCGTTCGCCTATCATGTGCCTTGTTTGAGGCGTTAAGGGTATGTGCAACGTTATAATATCACTATTCCTAAGAAGTTCCTCTAAGCTAAAGGTTGCACTGATGTTTAATTCCTCAACTATTTTCTTCGGACGCCTTATATATGCAATAACATTCATACCGAACGCTTTAGCTCTCTTTGCAACTTCAACGCCTATACGACCCAGTCCTATTATTCCGATCGTTTTGCCAAATAATTCACGACCTAATAGTGCATGCTTAATCCATTCTCCCCGTTTCATTGAGTTGTTCGCTAGACATATATTCCTAAATATCGTCAAAAGCAGAGCAAAGACGTGTTCTGCCACAGCAATAGAGAGAGCTTCAGGAGCATTTAAAACAGCTATTCCCCTACTTACCGCATAACTAACGTCTATATTATCCAATCCCGCTCCAGCTCTCGCTATAACCTTCAGCCTACTAGCTCTATCTATCACCTCCCTAGTTATTCGCGTAGAACTACGAACTATAACCGCATCATAGCGGCCAATTATTTTAGATAAATCTTCGATAGATGGCTTATACACAAAATCTAGCTGGAAACCGGCGGCCCGAAGCTTTGCAACGCATTTCTCAGAAACCTTATCGCATATAAGTACCCGAAACATGGATTCACCACCTATAATAATATGTTAGGTTTCTTCTTAATTTTCCTCCACAGTGCTTCAATTACAAGGTTAACTGAATTATTTAGACCTAAGATCAGGGGATGAGAAGGAACATCCTTAGTTAGAACAATACCTATCTCTTTATCGATAAGGTATGCTCCTAGCATGGCTAAAACCGAATATTTGGAGGGGCCAAATGCCTGAAAAGCTATTATTTTCTCGCTTTTTCTATCTACAGAAATTTTAATGTATGCATATTCATCCTTAAGACTTTCAGGATAGTCTGGTAGTCTCAATTTAATTCTAGTCGATGATATATCGTCATAAGTTTTATTTCTTTCCTTATAAAGCCTATAGGATACGAAGAAAATATTACCAATTTTCCCCAGATGACTGTTGATTTCTTTTATATCTACTGAAAATTTTGCTATATTTAATGCAGTGATTAAACCACGTTTAACCAGCGTGTTTTCTTCAGGATAATAATCAGGTACATTAGCTAGGTAGTATGGAACTGCTAATGAACCTATGAAGTATTCGTTGCATGCACCAAGAAGACAAGCTTTTCTATCTATTAACGGACGTCCCAGACTATCAAGCTTTGCCCCAAGTAACTGTACTATTTCATTATCATATGATATGCTGCTATGATTTATTATCACTTCACCATTGCATTCGCAAATGCTGATGTTAGGAATTCTTTCTTTTAGAAAACTACAAAATATAGATGCCATATCTTCATCAAAAATCTCGGTGAAGGGATCACCGCTTGGATAATACTGTATTTTCTTATCGATTGCTATTAAAGCATCGATTATATGGCTAACAAGCCTTATATCACCCTTTATGCATACAGTATTATGTTTCTTTATCCTAGGCCAGCTCTCTATATAGTCAGACAATTGCCATAGTTTAATGCCGTGTTTAGGAGCAATTTTGAAATCTAACGCCACTATAAGTTTGTCATACTTAATATTTTTACTTTCTTTTCCGTTATTAATATGAATTACCTTATTATCTCTATCTATGTCATTTATACTATAGTTATAGTAAACATTGCATCTTACGATATATTTGAGATATAGTCTTGGAATCGAATATAGATTGACGTCATAATTATAGGCCATTAAGTAGGGTAGCAGATATCTAGAATAACCTAATACACGTTCTCTGCATATAATATGAATATTGGCTCTAGGATAGTATGCTCTCAGCCACTTTATAACCTTGGGGACTGCAACGTTATTGCCGACAATTACTACGTCTTTGCCGCGCAACACGCCTACACCACTACATTAATAACTTAGCGATATTTTATATCACCAAAATGTTTTTAACAATTACTGGAGCGTGCTATCACCATGCATCAGGTGGGGCTTGTAGGTAAACCTAACGTCGGTAAAACCACGTTCTTTGCGGCAGCTACATTAGCGGAGGCTAAGATAGCACCATATCCTTTTACGACTATTGATTCAAACAGAGGTATAGCATATGTTAAAGTAAGATGTGTATGTAGGGATTTTGGCGTAGTGGATAATCCTAGGAATTCATTGTGTATAAATGGATTTAGATTTGTTCCAGTAGAGTTAATAGACGTTGCGGGACTTGTGCCCGGTGCTTGGGAGGGAAGAGGATTGGGAAACCGATTTTTAGATGAGTTAAGAAGGGCGCCTGTCTTAATTCATGTGGTGGATGCTTCAGGTAGCACGGATATTGAAGGAAGACCTATATCTCTAGGTGAACATAATCCTGTAGAGGACGTTATTTTTCTAGAAAAAGAGATTGATATGTGGATGAAGAGTATATTGAAAAGAAATTGGAGAGAGATCGTAAGAAAGTCCTATAAGAATGTTATCGAAGCATTCTATGAAAAACTAAGTGGTCTAGGTATAGCTCGTAGCTGTATAGAGGAGGCTTTAAATAACTTAGATTTAGCTAAGAAAAAGTTAGATGTTTGGAATGACGATGATATACTTAGTTTTGTGCGATACATTAGAGGAAAAGCTAAGCCTATGGTTATAGCAGCTAATAAAGCTGATCTCCCTACAGCAGAGGACTATATAAGGGAGTTAAAAAGGAAGTTCCCAAATTTAGTAGTAATCCCCACTGCAGCAGCGGCGGAGTTAGCCCTTAGGAAAGCAGCAAAAGCTAAATTAATAGAGTATATACCAGGTGATAAAGACTTCAGAATAATTGATGAGAAAAAACTAACTGAAAAACAGATGAAAGCACTTGAATATATAAGGGAGAATGTTCTAAAGAGGTGGGGGAGCACTGGCGTTCAAGACGCAATAAATGCAGCTTTCCTCAAACTATTAAGGATGATAGTTGTTTTCCCCGTGGAGGATGAAAATAAGCTCACCGATAGAAAAGGAAACGTTCTCCCAGACGCATTCCTCGTACCTAATTCCACTACAGCAAGGGATCTAGCCTATCTTATTCATTCTGAGCTCGGCGATAAATACATAGGCGCACTAGACGTGAAAACCAAGAGGCGTTATCCTACGGAGAGTCCTCTCTATCATCGTCAAGTCATAAAAATATTGGTGCGTAGGTAAATGAACTCAGTCATTTATTTTAGGGATGTATCCTTTAAATACTCTAACTCTGAGCAGTTTGCGCTAAAGGATATTAATTTAAACATAAACAAGGGAGAATTTGTCCTAATCACAGGTCCTTCAGGATGCGGGAAAAGTACATTATGTAGGATTATTAATGGATTAATACCTCACTTTTATGGTGGTACATTAACAGGAGAAGCTATTGTGTTGGGATATGATGTTTCACGTACACCGACTTACGTATTAGCTAGATACGTTGGAATGGTTTTCCAAAACCCGGAAAACCAGCTTTTCCTATCCAGCGTTGAAAAGGAGTTGGCGTTTGGGCTAGAAAATTTAAGTATTCCTAAGCCCGAGATTGAAAAAAGAGTTCAGGAAGTTGCTCAGCTTATGAACATAGAAACATTACTGGATAAAGCACCGTACGAGCTCTCAGGCGGCCAACAGCAAAAGGTCGCTATAGCGTCAGTCCTAGTTATGTATCCAAAAATATTGGTTTTAGATGAACCTACATCAAACCTAGATCCAAGAAGTGCCATGGAAATTATTGATTTAATTTTTCGTCTCAACAAAAAATTTGGAATTACTGTTATTATCATTGAGCACAGGCTTGAACTGGTATTAGAGAAGACTACGCGGCTCATATTTATCAACAAGGGGAGGATAATTTATGATGGAGATCCGAGAAAAATCTTGAAAAAAGAGGATATAGATGAGCTAGAGTTTTATCTACCGAAATCCGTGAAACTATATAGGGATCTTAAACGAATAGGTATAGAGCTCCCTGATGTACCATTATCTCCCTCAGAGCTAGCTACGGTTTTAAGAGGTGAGCTTAAACGAAGACGGCTATTGAAGTAAAAAATCTTTACTTTGCATATAACGGAAATATAGTCTTAAAGAATATTAACTTAGAAATTAACTTAGGTGAATCTGTAGCTATTTTAGGGGAAAATGGCGCTGGAAAAACTACTCTAATAAAACACTTTAATGGATTATTGAGGCCTAAGCAAGGTTCAGTAAAAGTCCTTGGGATGGATACTAGGCAATGTTCGGTTGCTGAGTTATCTAGACATGTCGGTATTGTTTTTCAGAACCCAGATCATCAACTTTTTGCGGAAACTGTCGAAAAGGAGGTAGCATTTGCTCTTGAAAACTTCGGTTTTTCACGCGAGTTAATTAGGAAAAGAACGAATTGGGCATTAAAGTTAATGGGCCTTACGATGATGCGTCATAGATCTCCCTTCACGTTAAGCGATGGAGAAAAGAGAAGATTAGCTATTGCCTGTATTCTTGCTTATGATCCAGAGATAATAGTGTTCGATGAGCCGACGGCTGGACAGGACGGCTTACAGAAAGAAAAGCTTGGAGAATTAATTAAGCTGCTTTTAACCCAAAATAAAACTATAATTGTAGTTACGCACGACATAGAGTTCGTTAGTGAAAGATTTAAGAGAGTAGTAGTAATGTCTAGAGGTAGGATTATAGCAGATGGACATCCACGAGAAATACTTACTGATGAAAAGCTACTGATTTCAGCCAATCTTCTGCCGCCTCAGGCTACTCAATGCGCTTGGGAGCTCAGAGGTTTTAATATTCCTAAGAATATTTTGTATTACTATGAACTTAAAACACGAATTGTGAAAATACTTTTGGGGATGATGCGGTGAGTACCAGTCTTCTCCGAGGTTTCGTCTATAAAAGAAAAAGTTCAGTACTACATAGGTTAGATCCTAGAACTAAGGCTATAATACTGATCTCAGCTGTTGCTTTAATATTTACTTCAGTAAAAGTGTCATTTTTACTTCTATTGTTGTTCGTTAGTATGTTTTTAGCATATGTAGGTCGCGTATTAAGGGAGTGGCTTCATAGCTTAAAATCCGTGTTCTTATTTTCCATCTTTATATTTGTTATGAATTACCTAACTGTATATAATGATAAACTGCTTTATAGTTTATTAATGGCCTTACGCTTTATTCTATTGACATCCTTTTTCTCTATTTTCTTCTTGACTACAAATCCGGACGACTTTGCCCAAGCTTTATTGAAAGTAGGTGTGCCATATGAATACACCTTGACATTCACTATGGCTATTAGATTCGTTCCCACGTTGGCTAGGGATATTCAATTAATAATAGATTCTCAGAGAAGTAGGGGGCTTGAGCTGGAAAAGGGAAATATAATAACAAAAGTTAAGAACTACATTCCAATATTAATCCCATTAATGATTCTAGAGATAAGAAGGAGTATAATGATAGCCGAAGCCCTAGAGGCAAGGGCTTTTGGAGCGGTTAGGAAAAGAACATTCTATAGAGAACTGCACTTAAGCAGGATAGATATTATCATCATGACATGTACTTTAGTTACTGTAGCCTTGATACTACTATTGAAGCCACAATGGTTTTAAGATTTTGTTCTTATATTGTTTATACAATGAAACCCTATAGCTTCTGTCTCGACTATAGGCATGAGTATAGCACCATGTTTTCCTAAAATTTGCTTTAAATAGCGCTGGATATGAAACTAATGATGCCTAAACCCATGCCTGCTAGAGTCATCTTCCTAACTTTTTCAACTTCATCTTTTTTATCGTAGTTTTTTAATAATTTTCTCAACGATGAAATAAAAACATAATCAGTTGGCAGTATGAAGACCAAATATAGTAGCTTATTTTCTATGAAGGCTAGCGCTAAGAAGCTAAGTATTATAGCAATAGAAATTGTGAAAGTCGATATATAGGCGGCTATCTTTTTTCCATAAGTAATAGCTATTGTTTTTATACCAGCTTTTTTATCCCCTTCGAAGTCAACTATACCTTTTATGACTTCTCGTCCGAGAGTAGCTAGAAAAGCTACTAGCGTAAAAAGATATATTTCTATCGGTAAAGCTGCGGGGTTATTCTCAAAAAGTAGTGCTCCATAAACAAATGGTATGGCTGTGGAATATGCAACTATAATGTTTCCAATGAAGCCTCGCTTTTTCAGTAGAGCATTATACATTATGTCCAAGAGAATTGTAACATAAACTACTATCACTAAACTGAGATTTAGCAATAGAACAAGCATTAGCCCTAAGATAATCGTGATAATCGAGAATATTAAGGCATGGGTAGGCTTTATAATGCCGGATACCAGGGGTCTATGAGGAGCATTAATTCTATCTTCTTCAATATTAAAGTAATCATTAAGCGCGAAGGTCCCCATCTCTAAAATAAGACCAATTAATGACCCTATAAGAAACACGTGTATATTACTATAGTTGAAGAGATTATAGTGAATTGTCAGAAAAGCACCAGCGAATATTGCTATAATAACCATTATGCCGTGATCTATTCTAGTAAGCCTAAGATATCCCTTCACTACCTCCTTAAAGTCTTTTTCTACCATTTCTTAACAA
>QMRD01000014.1 GCA_003649225.1 Thermoprotei archaeon
AGAGTTAAAGTTCCCATATTGAGGCCGCTAGTAGGCTTAGGTAAGGATGATATAGTGAAGATGGCTAGGAGGATAGGTCTAGCCGAGGTAGCAGATGTAAAAGTACCCCCATGTAAGTTGATACCACAACATCCAAAGACGAGGGCTAGGGAGGAATATGAGGATATATTCTCCAAATACTACAGTCTAGTGGACTATGCCTTATCAAATAGCAAGGTGAAAGTAATCAGCTGAAGATAGCGTAAACCGTCTGTAAACTACTCAAGTTTACGATATCGTAAACCTACCGTAAACTTTTAGTACGCAGGGTTTCCGGTTCTCTTTCTGCACGTTTCACCAATCCCCATCTAGTATTTCATTAAGTTTTTAACTACAACTCATCTCAACATATCGATTTCACAGGCGATAAGCGAAACAGGAATATAATCATAGTCAAGGTATATAGATATGGTGTTTCAAATGATTGAGGTAGATGTTGAGGAAGCATACCTGCTACTACATCCAAGGCCGGTAGTACTAGTGGTATCACTTAGGGAGGATGGCTCACCGAACGTTATGGCATGTAGCTGGATAACACCAGTAAGCGAGGAGCCACCGTATATAGCGTTAGCCATGTGGAGGGAGAACTACAGCTATCAGCTAATAATGCGGAACAAGGAGTTCACAGTAAATATTCCTGGATACGAACACGTCAATCAAGTATGGATGGCTGGAACAAGGAGCGGCAGAAAGGTAGATAAGGCGAAAATATTAGGCTTCAAGTTCATTAAATCATCCAAATTAAAGACGCCCTACATAGATGGATGCCTAGCATACCTAGGATGCAGGCTAGACAAGACGGTAGACATAGGGGAGATATCCCTAATGATAGCGGAAATAGTGGAGGCAAAGGCAAGAAAAGACCTACTAGTAAGGGGGAAATGGAACCTAAAGAAAGCTAAAGTACTCCAGCACCTGGGAGGGAAAGTATTCACCTATAGCGAAAAAACTTTATGGCCAAGCAAATAGCTGATTTTCTGAAATGAATTTAAAAGTCCAATCGCTTAGCTGAGGATTCTATTAGCCTTAAAGAGTCTAGTATAAGCTTTAATTTTTCTCAGTAGTATGCCTGCTATAGGACATACTTTAATACATTTTTCGCATTTAGAGCATTTATCTAGGTTTATTTGAAGATTTCTTCCCCTAAGGCTAATGCTTTTATTAGTACACACTTCTAGGCAGGCTCTGCATTGGATGCAGTAGTTGGCCATCCCATAGGCCTGTACTATTTTAGCTAAGAGTATTGGTAGGTATTTGGAGGATCCCATTATCTCTATTTTATTGCCCACTAATGTTCCCGTGCATTTTCTATATGAAAGCTTATCTCCTCTAATCTCAACTTTAAGTATATTGAGTATATCTCTAAATGATTCGGAGGGAGCACTTCTAAAGATTATAATTATTTCTCCCTTAGAGATTTTCAGGGAGAATATTTCTTCAATGCTTCTTTCAACTACCTTAGCCAGGTTTAAGCCTGTCCTTCTAGCTGTTTGCCATGCGTGAGGAGGATGCTTACACAGCCATCTCCATAAACCGTAGTCGATCCATCTTGAATCGATATTCCTCTCTCTACAGTGTTTTCTCAGTTTTTCAAGCCACCATCTATACTGTTGCCCATAAAACTCCTCTATCCTTCTGAAATCTACCATGTGCAGTGTGGGACACATAAAGCACCCGATACGCGGTAGCCCCTTCGAGTAGAGTGGATTAACCTCGATCTTATTTAAGTAGAGATATGCGTATACGTCAAGCGTGGTCCAGTCGAGTATAGGCGACATAATGTACTTAGCTTTACCGGGAATATTCGATTTAGCGAAGTATCCTGCACGAGCTCTCTTAGGCGACTCGTACTTCCTCTGACCAGTAATAGACACTACATCCTCTAGCGGATACCTCTTTTTAAGGAAGCTATTTAATGGGAGTATCTTAAGAACTAGAGTACACCACCTGTTATCTCTAGCGGGAGGACCGTGTCTTCTAAATATTTCCTCGAAAAACCTCCAGTTTGCATATACTTCATGTAGCTCAGCTCCTATCCTCGCCCCTATACGTCTAGAGTATTCAAGGGACATAGTAAACTCCAGTCCAGTATTACTTAAGACAGCCTCACATATCCCTGCCTCACACGCGATGGATAAAACCGTAGTACTATCTTTCCCGCCCGAAAAATTTACGATAGGTTTTATCTCTCCTTTAGAACAGTATTTCTCGATTAGTTTAAGGGATTTCTCCTTAAGAAACTCAACCCTACTCGAGAGATGTTTAAAAATCTCCGTAATGCTTCTCCCTACAGGCCGCTCTATCCGCTCCTTAGGCCACACTTCCTCTACAACTATATTTCTTCCAGATAAATGGAGAATACCGAATGTTTTTCTAGCGGTAAAGGGCACGTATGCCTCTCCTTCGGGCATATTCCCTTCTACGATGTCCACCCTACTTAGATGTCTCCCTCTAGGATAATCGTCCTTAAGCTCAACGTAATACCCAAGCTTTTCCTCAGCTATGAGCCCCGCTACTTTACCCCAAGGCTTAACGATAAAATCCCTTCTAACACAATCATATTCAACTACTAAACCCTTCTCTCCCGCAATAACGACCTCATCAACGGAGTCCAAGCGATAGACTCTATTAAGTAGGATGGGGTCTACGAGAACTTTACTATAATCACTAATTCCAAGCTTTTCCCTTAAGAGCCTCCTTAACAGCTCTACATCACATGGAAAAGCTGGCCTCGGATCATAGGGTGGACTAACATTAACTGGTAAAGTTTTCTCACCACATAAAGGACAATAACTTGAGAAAACAGGCAAATTACAGCTTCGACACCACTTCAACTCCAGTTCCACAAAAACCCCTCTTAAGCCTGAGAGTAGAATATATCCTATGTATCGATGACCTCCGTATCTTTTGTAATATTTCCTAGATAAGCTAGATTAGTTTTACTCTAGGAAGAACAGTATTTTCATAGAATTTCTATTCCCATACATTTTAGGTAGACTTTACCTAGATACTTGTCACAAAATTACCTATGAAATTTGCCTAGAAGGTTATGCGACAGCTGTTGGATGAAACTTAAATCCATCCTCTGAGCTTCATTGCCTTAACAACCCTGGATACAGCTATAGCGTATGCAGCTGTTCTCATAGGTTCATCACTGTACTTACTTGTCCACTCACTATAGACGGTGTCGAAGTTCATACTCATTTTCTCGTCGAGGCGCTTAAGTGCGTCCTCATCCTTAAGCCAGCAGCCCATTTTATTGTGACACCACTCAATCCAGCTCATAATTACTCCGCCAGCGTTAGCCAGTATATCCGGTATATCCACAACTCCCTTTTCCTTAAGGATGATGTCTGCTTCAGGTGTAACCGGCCCATTAGCTCCCTCCGAGATTATCTTAGCCTTAATTCTGTCGGCGTTTTCCTCGGTAATTACGTTCTCTATTGCTGCTGGAATGAGAATATCGACATCCAGCTCCAGCAGCTCCCTATTTGAAATTTTCCTCCCTTCAGGATAATTTATAACGCTCCTAGTTTTCTCCTTAACCTCAACAAGTCTGTTAAAGTTCAGCCCATCAGGGTTGTATATCCCTCCCTTACTGTCGCTCACTGCAATGACCTTGGCGCCCCACTCAATAGCGTAATACATAGCCCATCTTCCCACGTTACCGAATCCCTGAATAGCTACAGTTTTGCCCTCAAATCCGCCTAAAACCTTCTTAGCGGCCTCTCTAGCAACCAATGCAACCCCGTATCCAGTGCTAGTAATCCTAGTCTTCAAACCCCCCAGCAGATATGGCTTAGCGGTAACAACCCCCCAGTCGTCGTATCCTACAATCTTACTATACTCATCGAGGAACCACGCCATAACCTGAGGATCCGTATAGACGTCAGGAGCAGGTATATCGATATCGCTTCCAACGAACCTAGCTATAGCCCTAAAATATCCTCTAGACAGCTCCTCCAGCTCCCTCCTCGATAACGCCTTAGGATTAACCCTAACTCCACCCTTACCTCCGCCATAGGGTAATCCAGCTAAAGCGTTCTTCCAAGTCATCCACATTGATAAAGCCACAACCTCTCCCACTGTAACTTCGGGATGGTACCTCACGCCGCCCTTATAGGGTCCAAGGGCACTATTATGCTGACTCCTCCATCCAAGGAAAACCCTTATAGAGCCATCATCCATTTTAACTGGAATCTTAACTTGAATAAGCCGCTCGGGATGCATAAGCGCCTCGACAACCTCATCCTCAAGCCCCAGAATTCTGGCAACATTCCTAAGCTGTCTAACAGCCATACGGTAAACTTTCTCATCCATATATGGGGCATAACCCATATGGACACCTGAGAATGTAAAAACCTTAAGGATATTTATCTTCTGCCATATATCATGTAGTTATAGAGTTGCCTCAGGTAGTTCCTTAAGCCTTGAATCTCCTTCTCTAAATTTGCTACCCTCTGCTCGAGGAGGACGATCCTCTCTCTAAGCTCAATGTAGTTCCTCCTAAGCTCCCTAATTTCCTCACTTGACATGCTCATCGCCAAGTTTTAAATAAGTATTTTATCGATAAAAATTTTAGTATTTTAAGTAGGCGGTGGAGGAGGTTGCATCCTATATATCAATCCAGTTATCTGAGTCTGCCACCACTCCGGATTACTAACACACTTCAAAACGATCTCATACACGTTTCTGCCACCCGTATCTATAAGCACGTCGCCATAGTTGAATATGCTCCCAGCAAGCCCTTTAACAACTTTAACGCCAGTAACCTGGCTGAGAATAACGTCATCAATAGTCTTCCTAATGGATCCGCGGATAAGCCTAACCCTAAAATTTGTCAAAACGTAGGTAGTCCTAGTACGTGAGGCTTCAGCATAAATAACCGGAATTATTGAAGCAAGAGCTAGGGAAAGTGCAAGAAGCTCTTTTTCAGAGAAGAGGTATATTAGAATGGCTGAGGCAAGTAGGAGCACGGTCAGGATATAGTATGGAATGTACTTAGCCCTGGACGGGTGAGCCTTAGCTATAATCCGCTCGCCCTGATACAGATCCCTCAACTAATTCACCGTTATTTGAATTATTATTAATCCTAAATATTTTTAGGCATATAAAGGTAAGGCAAGGAGTAATACATTTGCTTAAACTAACGAAATATTTTTAAGTATATAATTATATGATATGGCTTTACCATCTTTACATTTTGCTTAGGTAAACGGCAGATAGTTTAAAAGATATTTAAAGCTTATAACTATAGATACTTATATCGTTAGGCGAGTGATATAAATGGATATTTCAATAATTATTGGTGGTGAGGCTGGAGCTGGAGTAATGAGGAGCGGATATATTCTAGCTAGAGCCTTAGTTAGAGGAGGATTAAGTGTATTCGGAACGAATGACTATCCTTCTCTAATAAGGGGTGGACACAACGCATACATGATCCATGCAAGCGATAAGAGGATCCACGCCCATAGGGAGAACTTCGATATAGTGGTAGCGCTCAATGCCGAGACAATAACCAGATACGTTGATCAGCTAACGGAGAACGCAGCCATAATATACGATCCAAAGGATAGAAGCTACGCTGAAAAACTATCCGATAAGGCATTGCTCGTAGAAATACCGATGATGGATATAGTTAAGGAGGAGAAGGCTAAGCCAGTTATGATGAATTCAGTGGCCATAGGGGCTGCAGCCGGACTAACGGAATACGACTACGAAATCCTGAAAAGCTCAATCCTAGACAGTTTCCCAAAGCCGGAGGTAGGAGAGATAAACGCTAGACTAGCGAAGAGAGGATACGATATAGCACTCGAGGAATATTCCTCAAAGTTCAAGATTAAAGTAGCTCCACTGGAGAAAGATGGGAAGCAGATATACTTGACGGGCAATGAAGCCGTGGCTCTTGGAGCCATGCAGGCCGGTATGAAATTCTACGCGGCATATCCCATGACTCCTGCTTCACCTATACTCCACTTCCTAGCACTACATGGCCCAAAATATGGTATAGTCGTGGTACAGCCTGAGAGTGAGATAGCTGCAATAAACATGGTTATAGGGGCAGCCTACGCCGGAGTAAGGGCAATGACTGCAACGTCGGGCGGCGGCTTCTCCCTAATGACTGAGGCGCTTGGACTAGCTGCTATGAGTGAAACACCCATAGTTGTAGCAATAGCTCAGAGGGTTGGGCCAAGTACTGGCATGCCCACATATACGGCTCAGACAGATCTAATGTTTGTTTTAAACGCCTCACAGGGAGAGTTCCCGAGATTCGTTATAGCTCCTGGAGACGTCAAAGAGTGTTTCTATAGAACTATCGAGGCGTTTAACTTAGCCGAAAAGTTCCAGGTTCCAGCAATAATACTAATCGATAAATACCTAGCTGAAAGTCATATGTCAACAGAAATATTCGATACATCGAACATTAAGATAGATAGAGGCGAGCTGATAACTGGCGAATATAAGGGCAAGGAATACAGGAGATACGAGGTAACAGAGACCGGCGTTTCTCCCAGAGCTATACCATCGACGAGAAACGCTATTGTTAAGGCGAATAGCTCCGAACACACCGAGTATGGGTATGCTTCAAGCAACGCTTTAAATGCAGTTAAGATGCAGGAGAAGAGGTTCAGGAAGCTGAAGTATATGATCATGGAGATGGATAAGCTCAATCCCGCCATATACTATGGAGATCCACAGGCCGAGCTGGTATTAATTGGATGGGGTTCAATCAAATGTCCGGTACTAGATGCACTGGAGATTCTGAAGAGCATGGATATTAGTGTAGGATTCCTACATTTCATATATTTATCTCCATTCCCCGTAAAATACGCGTTAAAGTACCTCAAGGATAGGAAGATAATGCTCGTCGAAAACACGTATACCGGACAGCTTGCAAATCTACTTAAGATGCATACGGGGCTGACCGTTGACTATAAGGTGTTGAGATACGATGGCAGGCCAATTAATCCATCCCAGATAGTAGAGAAGGTTTTCGAGGTGATCAGGTGATGGTAACCATGAATCAGTTGAATACGAAGGCTAGAAACACGTGGTGTCCAGGCTGCGGAAACTTCGCCATATTAACAGCTCTCAAGAAGGCAATTGTCGAGCTGGATCTTAAGCCTGAAAACGTTGTCGTAGTTACGGGAATAGGATGCCACGGAAAACTTGGAGACTACATAAACGTAAACAGCTTCCACGTAATTCATGGAAGAGTATTGCCAGTAGCATCAGCTATAAAGCTGGCTAACTACGAGCTAACAGTTATCGGACACGCTGGCGATGGAGATGCATACGCTATTGGTCTAGGCCATCTACCCCATGCAGCTAGGAGGAACGTAGATATAGTATATATAGTCCACAACAACATGACCTTCGGATTAACTACTGGACAAGTTACCCCGACGACGCCCCGTGGATTAAAAACAAGATCTACTCCCTACGGAGTATTTGAGGACCCGATAAATCCAATAGCATTAGCCCTAGCCTGCGATGCAACATTTGTTGCACGTGGATTCGCTGGAGATCTAAACCACTTAACATACCTAATTAAAGAGGCAATTAAACATAGGGGGTTTGCTTTCATAGATGTGCTACAGCCATGTGTAACCTTCTACAACACCTACCAGTTCTTCAGGGAGAGGACGTATAGGCTTGAAGATGAGGGATGGGATCCAACGAATAAGGTTGAGGCATTTAAGAAGGCCTACGAGTGGGGGGATAGAATACCCATAGGAATATTCTATCGTATTGAAAAGCCGACGTTTAGGGATTCGATACCGGGCTATCCTAAGCAGCCATTAGTTAAGGAGGATCTTAAGATAGACCTAACAGATTTACTTAATCTATTAACTTAAACAAGTTATTTTCAAAGTTTAGACTTAAATATTAATAGGTTTTTAAATATTATATGTCGGACAGGCATAGAATACCGCTTTTCATAGGTTTCCTGATAACTACGATAAATCAGGTATTTCTAGCTTCAATGTTCCTAGCTATGGTCTCGGTATACATTTACCCGTTAGGATGTATAGTTAGAGCTATCGGCTGGCTTATCCTGGGCGCCAAGGATAGGGCTTCAGCTATAGCATCAGGTCTAGCTATTCTATTCCTATTCCCTCTTGTCTATCTCTGTTTCCTTAAGCCCGAGTTAATATGGAGGACGCTTAGTATCGATAAAAGTAAGGTTGTGGGCTTTGCCCTCATCCTCTGGAGCATATATTCAACTATAGAACTAGTTAACTATATCCTCCTAGCCAGCTACACTAGGCTTTTTTATGTTTCAACGGTTAGCGCTATAAGTATAGTCTACGTAATAGCTAAGGTTCTCACAACAATTAAGCTAGAGAATTTGGGTGAATTATATCCAGCAGTATTTCCTCTCCTCATTTCAGCATTAGCTTCATGTATAGGCTCCCTAAAAATACACAATAGGAATGATTGAAGTAAGGCCTGTATGGTTTGATTCGCTGGGAGCTAAGTCCTCCTGTACGCTAGTTAAGACACCGGATGTTAATATACTCATAGATCCCGGAGTAGCAATAATGCATTCATCCTTCCCAGCGTCGCCGGAGGATAAGGTGAGGTGGGTTGGGGAGGGCAGGGAGGAAATTAGAAGGGCTGCTGAAGAGGCTGATGTAGTAGTTATTTCACACTACCACTACGACCACTTCACCGATTTCGATAAGGCACTATATGAGGGCAAGATAATCTTCGCCAAGAATCCAAATCAGTACATAAATGACTCCCAGAGGAAGAGGGCATTAAGGTTCTACAGCAACCTATTCGAGGCGTTTGGCCTAAACCTGGAGGAGATGGTGCTTGAGCCCATCGACGGTGGATGGAGAGACATAATTGATGATTTAAGGCATGCATTATCGCTCGACTATGGCGACTATTGGAGTAGAAAGGTGGAATTGCTTGAAAAGGGCAGGAAGTGGTTTGAAAACAGGAGGGATAAATGGAGAACATACCATAGAATACCTGAAATAAATACAGAGAATTTCTCACTATACTTCGCTGAGGGAAAGAGCTTTAAATTTGGGGAGACACGTATCTCGTTTAAAGGCCCCCTATTTCATGGAATAGAATACTCCAGAGTTGGATGGGTATTCTCCACGGTTATAGAATATGGTGGATATAAGATCGTACATACAAGCGACCTAAACGGACCTATAATAGAGGACTACGCCGACTGGATAATAGAGGAACAGCCTAACATAATTATACTGGATGGCCCAATGACCTACATGCTGGGCTACATGCTAAACCGGATAAATCTGAGGAGAGCGATTGAAAACGCCAGGCGTATAGTGGAGGAGGTGGACTTCGACTTAATGATATACGACCACCACTTACCTAGGGAACCGAGATTTAGAGAGAGGACAAGCATTATCTGGAGGACTGCAGAGGATCTTAATAAGAAGGTTCTAACAGCCGCAGAATACCTGGGGAGAAAACCGGTAGTATTAATGTAAGTTGCCAACTATGGTAAATTTCCTTTTAAGTACTCCTCCGGAGTTATTGTTTCAAATGAACCTCTACCTTGGAAATGCCTCTTATTCCACGTAATTAATGTATCAACATCATTTTCTTCCAATATCCATGCTATTTGTGCATCACTAAAACTCATTTGTCTAAGAATATAATCCAGCAGCTTTGATATATATGCTAGCTGAGAGTACCATTTTTTCCAAAAAAGAATTTCGAAGTCTCTCCTTCTATGCAATAGTAAGAATAATTGTCGTGCCTTCGTAGCATTTTGCGCTATAGCCATTAAACCCGTAAGTTCAAGTACGTTTACAATGGTGGTTGCTTTACTAATATCTGACTCGATAATTGTCTTAGAGTATCTATAACGCTTATCCCACTTAAAGATAAAATATATTGCTAGTACATCGGTATCTAATGCTATCACAGTTTCCTACCTCTAATTCTACCAATAATCTCATCTAATTCTATAGTATTAAAAAACTTCCTTAGATTTTCCTTGGCTTTTTCAATATCTATTTCAATAGTATCGCTAGGTCCTAGATCTCTGTTTAATTTACCGGAACGATACGCTGCTATTACGAGATCTTCTCTGCTTAAGAGTAGGGAATAGTCTAGTAGCAGTCTCCTCAGGGATTCAGCTACAGCCTCACTTCTAGACCTAAATATACCTAGCTCAATAAGCTTATCTAATTCCTCAATTATATTCTCCGAAACTCTAACCTGAAGCAGTACATTTTTCTTTTTCATACATGTATGTTAAATAAATACATGTATAAATCTTTATGCTTGTGATTTTGATCAAATATTTTATCTTGCTCTTTCCTGAACTAGTGGCTCAAGCAGTGTCCACAGCCATCCAACGAATTCGCTTAGATTCTTAGTTTGCAGGTAGACCTCGCCGGGTCCCTCTATCTCCACTACCAGCCCCTCTCCGCTGAGGAATAGCTCCTTTAATCCACCTATCCTCCTAACCCAGTATTTACAGGTATCGGAGAAGGCCACTAGATGGAAGTTGTCGACGATAAGTCTCTCTCCGGGGAGCAGGTCGTGTCTATCAATAGCTCCAAACGTATTAATAAATAGTTCACCGCTACCAGTAGCTCTAATCATGAATAGGCCCTGGCCAAAGATTCCACGCGTAAATCCCTGCCACTTAATATCCAAGTTAACTCCGGGAGTTGAAGCTATGTAGGCGGATTTCTGAATAATGAAACCTCTTCCAGGCTCAATCTTCAAGCTAGTTATATCACCCAATGGAGCAGCGACAAGCCCTATCTCACCGGGGCCGCCCCTAGCTACATAGTCGTTTACAAAGAAGCTCTGCCCACCTAGAATCGCCAGCTTAAGAGCATCAAATATGCTCTGCCTAACCTTAGTCCTAACCTCAATGTTAGGAGTCATATACGTCATAGCGCCAGCTTCAGCCGTAATATACTCCTCTGGATCGAGGTAGACGACGAGCATCGAATATGAAGGCCTATACTTGATTTCATATCTCATAAAGACACCATTATTTATCAATAACCCGACAATTATTAATATAACTCCACTAAGCTTAGTGGATGCATTTCCCCGAAATAGGGCACGAAGGCCTTAAACTATAGTTATGAAATAAACGTGAAATATATCAAAGAATGTTCGTTAGGTTAAGTGGTTTTAGTATGCCTTAGCTACGTAGACCAGTTCTTTAGCTTTTTCCCCACACCATGCGCATACTCCATCTATCTTTCCATCCCAGTTCAACGGCGTACCTCTTACTTTAGCTCCATTAGTGGCTTCTCTCATGTTCTCAGCACACTCCTCCCTGCCACAGAACCTCATCCTAACTATCTTCCTCTTCTCAATAGCCTCTATAAGCTCCTCCCTACTATCTACGTCAACAATATTGCTTTCAAAGAACTCCTTAGCCCTAGCTTTAAGGTTCTCAAGAATCTCCCTCGACAGCTCCATGATTCTATTGTAGAGCTTATCCTCGGGAACCTTCTCTCTTCTCCTCGTATCCCTTCTAAATAGCGTCAGCATTCCTGATTCAATCTCCTTTCTACCTATCTCTATCCTTATTGGAACGCCCTTAAGCTCCCAGTCGTTAAACTTCCATCCCGGAGTCTTCTCCTCCCTATCGTCAATATGTACTCTCAATCCCTTACTTCTAAGAATCCCTTCTATCTCCCTGCATTTGCCTAAAACAGCATTCTTCTCCTCGGGCTTATAGTATATTGGTATAATGACTACCTGTATGGGGGCAACCTCGAAGGGCAATACCAGCCCCTTATCGTCGCCGTGTATTGATATTAGGGCTGCAACTATCCTCCAGATGCCGGGTCCGTAGCACGTCTGCCACACATACTTCCTCTCACCGTCCTTATCAACGAAGGTTATTTCAAAAGCCTTGGCGAATCTCTGGCCTAAATCATGGGTTGAAGAGATCTGGAGAACCCTGCCATCCGGTAGTAACGTATCTGCTGCATAGGTATCCTCAGCACCAGCAAACTTATCCCACTTGGGTCTCTTGAGGAAGAGGAAGGGTATTCCTAGTTTCTCCCAAATAACCTTCCTAGAGTTCTCCATATCCTCCTTAACTTGCTCCAAAGCCTCCCCATGAGTCCTAAAGGCGTCGTGAGCCTCTATCCACAGGAACTCCCTACCCCTAATGAAAGGTCTAGTGGTCTTCTCATACCTGTACACTGAAACCGACTGATACAGCTTGAGGGGAAGGTCACGCCAGCTTTCAATCCACAGCGAATACATTTGGTAGAATGCCGTCTCCGAGGTAGGCCTTAAAGCAAGCCTACGCTCAAGCTTCTCGTCGCCAGCATGAGTAACCCAGAAGACTTCAGGTTTAAA
>QMRD01000015.1 GCA_003649225.1 Thermoprotei archaeon
TCCAGCATGGCCTGCTTCCCTTTCCGGCTTAAACCCCGGATGGTTCGGTTTATACGATTTAAGATACCGTAAACCAGGTAGCTATTTCGACTTCGGTATCGTTAATTCGAGAATCCTCGGAGTTGATAGAGTTTGGGATATACTTACAAGGCTTAATAAGCGGTCAAACGTAGTTTTCGTTCCGGTAACATATCCCCCAAGCAAGATTAATGGAGTTATGGTCTCCTCCTTCCTAACACCAACCGTTAAGAGTCCATTCACATATCCACCCGGCTTAAAAGATGAGATATTAAATGTAGTAGGTGGAAGCGATAAATACATCATTGACGTATACGATTATAGGCGAAAGGATCCTAAGCAACTTTTCGAGGAGCTTAGTGCTAAGACAGAGCACGACTTTAAGATCATACGATACCTGTTGAAGAAGTACCCTGACTGGGATTTCTTCATGGCAGTTATAATGACCGTCGATAGAGCTCAACACACTCTATGGAAGTTCTTCGATAAAGAGCATCCACGATATGTCGACGACCCCGAGCTTAGGGACGGATTATATGAGCTTCACAGACAGATAGATGAAGAGCTCGCTAAAACTCTAGAGCTCCTACCAAAAGATACAGCCATCATAGTCGTATCCGACCATGGAGCTAAACGAATGTTCTATCGAATAAACGTAAACGAGGTTCTAATAAGAGAAGGCTATCTTAAGTTAAAGAAAGATGTAGAGGAGCCTATGAGCTTAAGAATGGCCGACGAAAAAGGATTAATAGACTGGAACAATACCAAAGCATTCTCACTAGGCGCCTACATCGCACAAGTATTTATTAATCTTGAAGGCAGAGAACCAAAGGGAATAGTTAAACCCAGCGAATACGAGAAAGTTAGAGATGAAATAGCCGACATTCTTAAGTCAATCCGCGGTCCTAACGGTGAAAGACTAGACAATAGAGCATTCCTTAGGGAAAATGCATATAGAGGATCAAAGATAGACAGAATGCCGGACCTAACAGTATACTTCGATAATCTACACTATGGAGCTAATGAGGCAATAGGATTAAAATCAATATACAGCCTCGAGACAGTAAAGGGTCCGGATGATAGCAACCATGGTGAAAACGGTATATTCATACTAAAAGATCCTGAAGAGAGAGTTAGGGGAAATATTAAGAGATTAAAACTCGAGGATCTAATGCCTACAATCCTAGGTCTACTAAATATCAAAGCTCCAGACAGCATCGACGGCAAAAGCATACTATAAAGTGGCTATGGTAGATATCCTAAAGCCCTCAATCTTCTTTCAACGTCCTTAGCCTCTAAATCAGGAAGATTTTTTCTTATTAAGAATATTATGTATTCCGTTGGACTCCTATATCCTGATCCTTCAAGAGCCTTTGCCAATCTTTCGTAAAGAGGTCTCGGAATAGGTATATTTACATACTCTATCTTTCTACCTCCTCTAGACAATCCGACCACCCTTACATAAACCAAAAATACTCTCTATCCTCATTTTTACATCCTACAATTTATCTTTTATTGAAGATTGATTTTAATGTGCTTTAAAAATTTCCAGATTAATATGTAGAAATCTCACCAGTACCTACAAGAGATTCTAGCCTACTCTTAAAATCAATCTTCAATAAATACTCAGCAACGGGCTTCGGTAACATTTTTATCCATCTATTATCTCCGCTTAACACCAGTTTCCTTAGCTCTGATGCTGATATATCAACTAGCCTATGAACATTTCTATGACCGGGCACTACTACATAACCGAGGAGATTAAACGCTAAAACCATCGACGGCTTATTTCCAACGAATACTGTATCCCTAGGGCTAGTTCCAAAAATTTTCTCCACTTCTTTAGCCCAGTCCAGAAGCGGATGGCCTCTCAATACAACTTTATCCTCCTTAGGCAACGGAGTCTCCTTTCCGAAATCAGGTATTCTCTTAACGATAACTCTATCATCCAATCCTTCATCCGATAAGAGAATATGCCAGAGCTCAATTCTCTCCCCAATTGTAAGTGGATTCTTTAGAGATAACGGCGTATCCCTAACTCCTATGCAAGCCTTCTCCGCAAGCTTTAAAGCATATTTGACGCTATTTAAATGCCCCTGATGAGGTGGCTGAAATCGTCCACAGTATAACGCATATTTCCAGTACATATGAATCACATATAATTGAAACTTCAGTTATATATAACTTTCTCTTAATAACAGGTAATCGCGGCAATGAATAGGCAATAGTTTTAGCAAATTAAACTTACGTTTACTTATCCCTAAAGAACTCCTAATTCATATTCGAGCAAAGAAAACTTTTAAATATATATGTTCTCTAGAGCTAGATGGTGGAAATATGTCTGAGAAGGTTTCAATAAACATTTCGAAGGAACTCTATGAAAAAGCTAAGAAATACGTTGAGGAAAGCGGTGGCGATTTCAAGTCGGTTGAAGAATTCGTGGAATTTGTATTAAAGGAGGTATTAGAGGAGGAGGAAGAGGAGGAAAGGGTATATACGCCAGAGGAGGAAGAGGAAATTAAAAAGCGTTTAAGAAGCCTAGGCTACCTTTAATAAAGAGAGAATTAATAGTTGAATTTATTTTCTTCGTTAACGTAATATACCTATGGTTGTTAGCGCGAGAGTCGTTCTAAGGGGAAACAAAGGAACGGTAGAACTTTTATCTTTTGTCGACTATACCTTAGCAGTCAGCGTTATAGATAGAAAACTAGCAGATAAAGTAGGCGTTGAATATACTGGTAAGCAATATAAGCTTAAAGGAGAACTAAAGGGTGAAATAGCCATCGTCAAATCCATGATTATAGATGAAGTACCCATACATAATATCAGGGTTCTTGTAGTAGAATTTTCAGAAAATTCAGCTAAAGCATTAAAGAAGCTCGGCTATTCCGGAGGCATAATACTCGGCTTAAACGCCCTCGAGAAAGCTGGTCTAATTCCCGACATTCTATCAGGAGGGTTGAGAAGACTTAGACTCTTTGAATAGAGGGCGATTATATGTTCTATAGGTATGTTGCACTCGTTAAGAACCTGCGCGGTGTGATTTATTCAAGGCTAGAGCCAGATGACTTTTCCCGGATGCTCAAGTTTGTAGTTAAAAGGTTTAAATATAGAAACATAGGCATTCCTCCGCAATTATATTCCAATTATAGGGAACATGTCGAATCTATTAAAAGCAAGAGTCTAGTTAATCTATTCTATCCAGTTAGCTCTGTGAAGAAAGGCATAGAATATCTCTGTTCAATAGAGAAAGACTTTAGCATAGAAATTGAAACGCTATGTTTAGCCTCAGTTTTTATAAGTCCTTTAATAATACTGGGAGAGGATAGCTTAGCCTACCTTAGAAGATTCATTCGAAACAAAATATTGAGTAGCAAGAGTCTCGATTTAAAGAACATTAAACTCCACTTAAGAATAGTCGACTATTCAATTTTAGACGCCTATGTCTGGTCAACGGAAAACGGATTAAAATACCTGAAAGCAGTAGCTTCAGGCGAAGACTATAGCAAAATCCTAAAGGAGAGAGAGTCATTCATTGAAAAAGACATTAAAAGATATTGGAGAATAAAGGAAAAGGCCGGTAAAACCATAGTAATATATGCAGATATCTTAGATATACTAAAAACACAGAATATAGCAAGTAAATTAATGGAGATAATGGGTGAAGATGCTCCTTCGATACTATCGGTTATTTCCGGCTTCATCTTAAATAAAAATATGATTTCTTAATATCATTAGGACGGCTCTATAATACTAAGGTGTATTCGATTCAAAAACAGTAGATTAAAATTTAATTATTTTAGTGATTTAAAGTATTCCTTCATTCTCTGTATAGCCTCAAATACTACCTCCGGAGTCTCTATTACCGGCGCAAAGCTCAGTCTAATCCAACCCTCCATTCCGAAGTCTAGTCCAGGTGCAAGTGCAACCTGCCACTTATTCAATAGATCGTTGCAAACCTTTCTTGAACTGGGCGAGTAGTTTGAGGCATCAAAGAACACGTAGAAGCCGCCCATCGGCTTAAGCGGGTATATGTTCGGTATCTCCTCCTTCAATGCATTATATGTCTTTAGTCCTACTTCAGCATATCTCTTCTTCCCTCTATCATAGAAGTCCTTTATTACCTTAAGCTTATCTTTATCGCCTATAATCCTGCTCACAATCATCTGTGCTGGCCTACTTGGACATAACGTTCTAGCCTGCTCTACCGTCACAACAGCGTTAATAAGCTCAGGATCCGCCAGAGCATAAGCCAGCCTCCAACCCAATATCCTTAATTCCTTCGATAAGGAGCACATCCAAATCTCATTCTCTCTTCTCGGCCTCGAGTAATATTTTGGCTCCTTTTCAAAACAGAAAGCTCTATAAGCTACATCTACCATAACCCACACTCCCTTATCCTCAGCAATATCGGATACTGCCTCCAAAGTTTCTTCACTAAATATCTGTCCATCGGGATTACCCGGTGCAGTTAAAATAATAAGCCGTGTATCGGAAGTAATTAAATCCTGAAGCTCATCAGTATTAGGGGCAAACTCCCTATCCTTTATAATATCCCACCGCTTAATCTTAGCACTCATTAAAGTCTCTACCAATATCTGCCGCTCATAGTTTAGATAACCCGGCCTAGTTAATATAACCTCACTACCCGAATCAAGAGTAGCAAGCATAAAGGCCGCTGTAAGCTCCGTACTTCCCAGGCCAACAATAACCTCCTCAGTAGCCACCTTCCTGCCAAATATCTCCCTCTCATATACTGTCACACTCTCCATAAATTCAGGCTCTCCCCTCGTAGGCCCATACCTACAAGCCTCCCTAAAAAGCTCTTTATCACCACCAAGCTTAAGGAATTCCTCTCTAACTACTTCAGGCGCTGGATCCTGAGGCCAGCCACCACCTAAATACAGAAGCTTCCTAGGATACTTCTCCGGATGAAGCTTATAATCCGTCACAACAGTCATTATCTCACGAATAGCACTAGGATTCTCTAATGCATACCTTGCAGTCCTAGAAATACGCCCCCTCAAGGCAAACACCCAATAATTAATGATTATTTAATTATTTAATAATTGTTCTTTTTTCACTAGAGAAGAATAAATCGGTCCCTAATAGCTTAGGCAAGCCTCGATAATTCCCTATCTATAATGTTCCTCAATACTTCATCAAGATCATAATATAAGAGACTGTTACGAATAGCTATTGAGGCATGAATAGAGTCAAAGAACGTAAGTTCAGGGTATCTTACCCTTAGCTCAGTTGCATATGCTAATAGACCTAATTCTAACAGAGGATATTGTGGTAGAGCATACCTATTGATAATGTCATCAATAGCTTCAAGAACCTCCACTATTTCTCTATCCGAATAACCCTCAGACTTCATAATTAACGATAGCTCGATAGGCGCGACTGGTGATACATATAAAATAATACGTTTATTTCTAGCATTTTCAAGTACATTTAAAGCCCATTTATGATACTTATCCTTCGGATTAAGAGCAAAAAGAAATCCCGTCTCCACTAAAACTTTAGGAATCAAATAAATCATCCCCTAAGTTGTTTAAATGCTTCCTCCTCAGCCTTCCTTCTAAGCCCACGGCTAAACGTAAATTCTCCTAAAATATTTTCTAAAACCTTAAATGGATCTATTGCCTTCTCAATAATAATTCTATTATTTTCAACCTTTAGGACTAGCTCACTCCCCCTCTTAATATTTAATGCTTTCCTAATTTCCTTAGGTATAACAATTCTGCCTCTCTCATCGACGCGGCATCTAACATACATAGTCCCACAAAATTAATAATTGGGTCCCACCATAAATTTTTATCCCATTATTAGACATTTATATCATATATAGCTTTAATCTTGACACGTATCTAGCGAGGAATTATGGTTAAAAAGAAGAATATCACGTTATTTCTCTTTTAAGGCTCTACTTAATTCCCTTAAGTAGTTCTCCTTCTCCTCTCTAATCCATTCAGAAACATTGTATTCTTTTATGCTACCATCCCGACACCTTATTACAACACGTTTAATGCCAGCATTAATTATAAGTCTCCTACACCTCTGACACGGCTCAGCTGGCTCCAGAGGAGCCTCCACCAAGTATTCCCCAGCAATATACATCGTACCACCCAATACGCTTGCCCCATGGCGTGCTGCATTAGTTATACAGTTTTCCTCTGCATGAACAGCGGGACAATACTCCCATGCTCTTCCATGAGGCGCCTTGACAGCGTCCTTAAGACACCCCACCTCATTACAGTTTACTGTTCCTCTAGGAGGACCATTATATCCGGTGCTTATTATCACATCCTCCTTAACTATTATTGCGCCGACCTTTCTTCTAATACACGTAGATCTCCTTGAAACTGCATACGCTATATCAAGGTAATACTCATCCTTTGAGGGCCTTTCATACCTCAAATTTTCACCACAAGAATTATTGCTATAAAGTATTTCAGTTTTACCTAAAAACTAATTTCAGCCATCAGTTAGACACTAAGCCTAGCGAACTATTTGCTAAGTCGATTAATTAGCTCCATAAAGTCTTCTATCCAGATAACTACCGTATCCACCTTAGGTATTTTCTCCATAACTTTCTTAATTAACATTTTATAAAGCGTCTCATATCCCTCCTCGACATATATGTCCTCTATCTCTAGGCTATCCGTATGTAAGTGACAGATTATAAACCCAACAATCTTTCCGCTATCCTCTGCAACTAGGCATATTTCAGGAAATCCCTTAACGTGCCATTCAGTATGTTCCTTAACATCCTCGAATTTTTCACCAGGATGCTTTTCAACTATAAGCTTAGCCACAGACTCTATATCTTCAGCCTTAAGTTTCCTTATTCTCATAACATCACCAAAGCATTATTTCTTCCATCTTAATTTTAATTATTCAGGTTGCGCATGTAAACCTCTAATCTTTATTAGTTGTTCATATACTATAGTAGCATGGAGCATATCTCAGAGAACGACTGGAATATACTAAAATTATTAGCAGAGGATCCCTCAATAACAACCACGCAGATAGCTCATATACTTGGAGTCTCAAGGCAAGCCGTAAGCAAAAGAATTAAAAGACTTAAGGAGAAGGGATTCCTACGCAAATACGTTTACCTAGACATCCTATCTATGATCACCCTAACTAAGAGATTTAAGATATATATTAAGGAGGATTCTTTAGAGCTAATAAAAGAGGTTTTTAAATACCTTTCATCCAGCTGGCGTATAGTAGCCTTTTGGACCTTAAACAGAAACACTATAGAAGGAATAGTCCTTATAGATAATACTGAAACATTTAAACGAATGCTTATTGACGAGTTTCCGTTTATATCTCGCGTAGAAGTAGAGGCTATTAGAATCTGGAAGTTACTAGGAGGAGCTGTCAAGGAGGCAGATTGGGATATTATGTATAAAATCGCAAAAAATGAGGCAACTAAAATATTCAAATCTAAGAGTGTTAAAGCAGTACTCTATAAAATAGACTTGGAGGACAACGTGATCTCCTTGCTAGTAATTAGGGATAATAGGCTTACTCGATACGGAGAGATAAGAATCAATAGAACGGTTAAGAATACATGTCTTACGTTAACATACACCACCTATAGCCTACTTAAAGAGAAAATTAGAAGAAAATTCGGTAGAATGTCTCTTAAAGGATATAAGCTCCTTCGAGCACGGGATGTAAGGGATGCTAGACGAATTAAAAGGTTTCTGAGGCTTGTTTCGCACCTATAGCCTTAATACCTTATGTTCATAAGTCTTCCCGTGTTCGATAATATGTACTACCCTAAATCCTCTCTCCACGAGAGTTGTAGAGATAAATCTTCTATGGCATTTAAACCACAGTTTCTCGGAGCACATTATAGCGACTCTATACTTTCTAGCTAAGTCAATTATAGTCCTTATGCCCTCCTCATATTCTCTAGTTTCCATATGTCTAAGATATCCCCCGCTCCTATACCCTCCCAAAAGCTTCCCCAGCCACACATACTTTATCTCATTATTTTCAAGAACCTTAGATAATGCATCTCTGTTAAAGTGTGGATATTTACGAGATATCGGAAAACGTCGTACATCGATAAGAACTTCGATTCCATATTCCTTAAGTAAATTCAGAAATTCCGCTAGGCTTCTATTAGAGTGACCTATAGTATACACTATAGTCATCAACGTATTAAAGCTATAAACTAAGATAAAGTTAGCGAGGAACAGAATAAACTTATATTACGTATTCTACATACTCTCTACATGAATCTAGAGGATATACTTACCTCATTAAATATACCCTACAGGTACATTAAGGAAGACGATTTATATATCATAGAGTATGAGGATAAAATAGGAGACGTTACCTTGACGGGAGGCATATACATTAAGCCTTTCAATTCTATAATCTATTTTCTTTCAATACTAGATAATCTACCAAACAATGAAGTAGCTCTAAAGCTACTAAAATACAATCTATCCATGCATGGTATGGCCTATGCATTAATGCCAAACAATGCAGTTTCCATATTAGCAGTAAAGCTTCAGCAAGTTATTTCCAAGAGCACAATCAAACATGTTATTGAAGGCATAAAATACGGAACAGCACTATATTTCAAGGAGACAAAACCTAAGCTAGAGATAAATCCGAACTTAATCAAACCACGCTATCGACCTAATACATCCGATAAATACCTAGAGAAGCTTATGAATATTCTAGACACCTTAAACGTTAATTATGAACGTGAGAATAATACCTTAGAGATAGTATTTAAAACATTCATACATGGTTTCCCATATAATCTGCGCATATCAATTAAACCTGTCAACGGGTATATACAGTTTCTCTCACGTATGGGCATAATAATAGATTCTCGCATGTATCGAAAATTATTAGAGCTAAACTTCAAGAGCAAAGGCGTATACTACGCTGTAGATGAAGAAAACGCATTTTACCAGATAGCCAGTATAGAGGAGAATGAAATAAACTCAGATTTCATTAAATTAATTCTTGACGGCTTCATTAAGGGAGCAAGTAATATTATATGAGAACGCTAAATCATCTGATTATAACCTGCAGTGTACTCTACAAATCTATTTAACTTTCCTCTTTTAATGTTAAGCTCGAACATTTTTCGCGGTAAGCCTAACACACTTGCTCTATTTAAGCAAATAGCTTCTCCCTAGGTTAAAATATTTATCTCTTAGTACTTTAATTCACGATGTAGAGGTGTACGTACATGAGCTTGGAAATGCTAAAAGATGCATTATCATACATAGATGATGCACTAGATCTCCTACGTAAATGCATTAGGGAAAACGAGCGGCTAGAAGACGTGCTTGAAGATGTAATATATCACTTAGAAGAAGCAGGAGAATTGCTTAATACAATTATATCGGAAAGAGAAGAAGAGGAGTAATTACAATATAGCCTTAAAGCAGCTTAAATATTTTCATTTAAACTAGTTTGCTTACGGAACGTCACTTCTAACGCTTTTAGTCCTGGAAAATAGTTAAACCTATATTCAAAACTGGGCTGAAGAAAGAGGCATTTTAAAAGGACAATTTATTACAGCATATTTCTGCCATAAAACATGCCCAGCCACGATGAACTGGAGGAAATACTGGAGAGATACGGCATTATTCCAGCCTACGATGGAATGACAGTAAAAATCTAAATGTTACGTAACAAGGTATACATTAAAAACAGAATTACTGGAGGCAATAGGACGCCCGCTATATATTGTCCTAGACTATGTGCCTTCAGCTTAATTCTAGACCAGCCGTTTATAATTAGCATTATAAGCAATATCATTGATAGAGGCATACTTCTAACAATAAATATGCTGAACGTTAAGGGTATCGAGACTCCAGCAGCATGACCACTAATTTTCCACCAGAAAGTTATTAACGCTAACACTATCGTTACAACAAAGTAGGAGAGAGTTAAAATGTAATACTGATTATATTGATTAAAGCAAGCCAACGCCACTAGACCAAATACATGACACATTAAAGTAAGGGCGTAGGGCACATACCTCTCCTTTCTTTCAGATATATACAAGTCAAGCTCCCTAAGCTTCGAATATACCAAAATTATAAGAAATGGAGCCAATACAAGAAAAACAATATCCAGTAGGAAGCCGACCAGGTTCCAATCTAAAATTATCATATAAACTAAAACATACAATGCAATTATATGAGGCATTAATAAGAAAGATATAATTTCAGCTACACGCTTACCTCTACTCATAAACTACATGCTACACGATTACCTTATATAAACATTATCCAGAAAGCTTTATTCAAATAAAATAGAGGACTAAGATTAAAAACAGTCTCTCTCAAACATTCTCCTTATAAAATAATGATTTTCTAGCTGGCACTAATAGAAGTTAGCTATTAAATAGAGTAAACCCAGCTTACGTCGTTAAGTATATTACATTGAATTTTTAAATAATGAACAAAATATCTCTGGGTGATATTATATGGGATATAGGTATGGTTGGGGAAGAGGCAGAGGACGCGGCATGGGATGGGAAACCGCACAAAATTTTCCCCAGCTCCCGCCGCCAGTAGGCGTTAGGTACGCAGCAGCCGTCGATACAAATGCAGGCTTAGACTCAATAATCTCAATAAGAGCTGGCAGAGCTCCCTTCGTTGCATTCATAGACATATCCGGAAATAAAGTAGTTAACGTTGCAGTACACCCTAATCCAGCAGCCACAGCACCAGGAGGTGCTGGTGTTATGCTCGGCCAATGGCTGATAAGCTCTGGAGTTAGAGTTTTCTTCGCCTCAAGGATAGGACCCAATATAGGCATGGTATTAAATCAAGCTGGCGTTAGAGTTGAAATAGTTCCTCCTGGAACTAGAATTAGGGATATACTAGCTAGGCTAGGGATCATTGCATGACACTCGAACTAGTAGTCGCCAGCGGCAAAGGGGGTACCGGAAAGACTTTTATTTCATCAAATCTAGCCTTCTATCTAAACTCTAAAGGAACTAAAGCTATCGCTGTCGATGCAGACGTCGAGGCGCCAGACCTAGCCCTCGCATTAGGCGGAATAAAGGAGATTAAATGGGAGGAAAAATTTTATGGGAAAATCGTGACCATAGATTATAGTCGATGTATCGGCTGCGGCTCGTGCGTGGCGGTTTGTAGATTTAACGCTTTAAACATGGAGAACGGCAAACCAGTTGTAGATGAAGATTTATGCGAGGGATTTGGTGCCTGTGCACTTGTATGTCCAGTAAAAGCCATATCCTTTATCGATATTGAGAGAGGATACATATACAGGGGCACAACACCTGTAGGTCTAGATGTCTTTACGGGCGATCTCCACGTAGGCGAAAAGAATAGTGGATTATTAGTCTACAACTTGAAGACTATGGCTAGGGAAGCAGCCTACCGAGAAGGTTTCGATATAATCGTTGTTGATTCAGCTGCTGGAATAGGCTGCCCAGTTATAAGCAGTATTTCTGGCGCTGATCTATTGATAATTGTCGTTGAACCATCTAAACAGTCACTTAAAGGCGCACTAAGACTCATGGACATAGCCGATCAGCTTAATACTGAAGCATACGTTATCGTAAACAAATACGATCTTAACGTCAACTTCTATGAAACAATTAGAAGAGAGTTCGGCGAAAGAATAATCGGTAAAATCAGCTACAACGATATAGTTGTTGAAGCCTATGCCAGAATGACTCCCCTGCTTAAGCTCTATCCAGACTCTAAGCCTACTCTAGAAATGATTGATGCATTTAATAAAATACTCGAGGAGATGAGAATAAGATGATAATTGCAGTTGGTGGAGGTAAAGGCGGGACAGGAAAAACTGTCATAGCGGTTAATCTAGCCGTCTACTTAGCTAACCGCAACCATAAGGTAGCGCTGGTAGATCTCGACGTGGATAATCCATGCACGTATACATTATTAAAAGCGGACCTACGGATAGTTAGCCACGTTTATTCATTTAAACCGAAGATTATTGAAGATAAATGTAGCCTATGTGGAAAATGCGTAGAAAATTGTCCTCTACATGCGTTAGTGCTAATACCTGGTAAAAAGTTGCTCTTCATCGAAACACTTTGTGAAGGATGTGGAAACTGCATAATAGTATGCCCTCA
>QMRD01000016.1 GCA_003649225.1 Thermoprotei archaeon
CATGTTTTTCCTCGAAGACTATGTGCTAAGACCTACTCTTTATGAGGCGTGGCTTATGTATAGGCGGGATCGACGGGTTCCATCGATCGATGAATTACTTTCCGAATATTGTACCCAAGGAAATTACATCTGTAGTATTAGATTAGTCGACTACCCGAGGGTAATTAGGAAGGGTATTAGAAATCACGAAAAAATGTTGGGGAAAGTGTTATGTAATAGAGAGCTTTTAGGGAAGGTAGCTTTTGAATTCACCTATGTTTAGCTTTTCGTCGAGTTTACGCATACGTGTTGGCGGTGCCTATATGTATGTCTATGTACAGTCATGTTGCAGTTGTGGTGGTAGAGGTGCTGGCATGTGCACTTGTGTGTTCTAGTACAGTTATGGATTCTTAATCTAGTGTGGTTCTGACAGCATATTCTACACGGAGTATATCCCTGCCCTTCACTATCGTCTGTTGATTGATCCTGAACTGTTGTGCTTGGCTGGGTGTATGCTATAATTAGTCCTGCAAGCACTATCAGCATTATTATTGAAACTACGGCTATCGTCTTCATCAAGCATTAGGGGGCTAGGATACCTTAATTAAGGATTATTCACAATTTGTGACTCCTAATTCGACTCAAGTCGTTATCCCATGTGCATAGCTTGTATCTGAGCCTTAATATGGGATCCTTATCCACTAGAACTAGACCTTCCTTGAATATCCTAATTCTAATCCAGTCGCGGGCGAAACGTATATCGACAAAATCTATAGGGAAACCTATATTCCTTTCAAGCTTCTCGGCTAAATCGCTCAGATAATTATACGATTCTATTATGTCAGCTATCTTATTATCTAGAATTACCGCTATATCTATATCCCTGAAAGGCCTATCCTTAAGGAATCCTCCGAAAAGTATTGCACATACAATGTTATCATCCTTAAGTAGTAGTTCCCTAATTAAATCTACGACCTTCTCCTTTTCGCCGGGACTTAAAGTGTAAAATCTCAGTTTAGAACTATCCTTTATGCTTGGCTGCATATTTAATAACCTCATCGATAAACGTTTTAATAGAGCCGATACCACTTTCCCTCGCATTCTTATATATTAAGGAATCATCTACCTCCCAGTACCTATGTACGACTAGATTCCTTAAACCCACAAGTTTTATCATATTATTAGCGGTATTCTCATCTATAACATTTAGTCTCGCTAATTCCCTAAAAACATCCTTATATGCCTCCGGTGCTTCATTGAATACCTCCTCCAAAATATGTATGCCCATAAGTGTACAGGCTTCCACCACCTGTACTATTGCATACCTCACTGCAAATACTATCTTGAAATCGTTTAGGAATAGATTTAATGGTCTAGAAGTAGCATCCTCAATTACCTTAAGCGCTACCTCCGCTTCACGCCTTAATCTATTTAATCGCCTAAAGTCTAACATTATATCCTTACCAATTACTTATCTATCAATAGTTTATATAAACACTTGTTCCTAGATTAGCACTAAGAAGATAAGTTAAATAGCCTATGTTTTTAGTATTTCGTTATGGGAGATATAATCAATGTTCTAGTTAACATTGCTAGGGAGACGCAGGGTATTAAGTGGATTCTAGTCGGTAGTATGGCGAGCTATTTAAACGGCGTGGACGTTAGGCCTAAGGATATCGATATTTTATCCGATAGAGATGGCGCAATTGCCCTTGGAAGGTATTTATCCGCAAAGTACGAAGTTGTTAAGCCCATGACGTATAGCACTTCAGAAGTATATGAGAGCTACTTTGGAATATATAAAATAGGTGCCGTAAAAGTGGAGGTTATGGGCAACCTGGTAATTAAGGGTAGGTATGGAAGATTCTCGGTACCCTTTGATGAAATGCTACACTTTTCTAGGGAGATTATATTAAAAGGGGTAGTTGTTCGACTAGTTCCGCTCGAGTGGCAGCTTGTAGCAAACCTCTACATTCCAGGTAAGGAGAAGCGTGTGGACAGGATACTTGATGCTCTAGTAAGAAATGGTATAGATATTGAAGCGTTAAAATACATATTAAAGTATTGTAGCAAGGGAGTCGCTACAGTGGTTAATAGACTGCTGAAATCTAGAGGAGTAGAAGTCCAGTTAAATTACTTTATGTGATCTTTACTGGTTTTAGAAAAGGAGATTGGAATAAAATAGGTTTATAGGGTTTTGAATAGTAGTTTCAGTGATTTAATTAGTCCCAGCTTCTTGATTATTAGTGACTGTTTAGCTTTTAAGGCATTATAGGCATATTTCCTGGAGTACTTGTGGTTTAGTAGCCATCCCATTATCCTCCTCAGCTCTCTATCCTCTATCGCTGCCTCTACTAGAGCATCCACTAGGTCGTCTGAGAGGTCGTGACCGTAGGACATCTTATGTAGCTTCATCGCATACTTTATTTCCTCCTCGTATATCTCTTTCATCCATCTATCCTGATACCTCTTTAGCGACGTCTCGCTTAGATCATTTTCTTCAAGCGCCTTAGCGATTACTTCGCTTGCAATAATTCCTGATCTTAGGGCATAGAATATTCCCTCGTAGCTGTAGGGATCAACTAGGCCGGCTGCGTCGCCTACTACCACGAACCTGTGTCCGTAGGTCTTCTTCAGCGGCTCGGTGGGTATGGTGTCTGCTACCAGCTTCTTCCCTTCAACAAGCCTTATTTTCGCTCCCTTAAGCTTCTCTGAGGCTATTGGATGCTCCTTTATGAACTTGTCAAGCCTTTCAATCATCATTTTAGCGTTTGTGCCAGCGTAGAAGTGTAGCCCTACCTCCACAACGTCCCTTCGCGGGAACATCCATACGTAGGCTAGCTGAGAATACGCCTGGTTGAAGTACACCTCTATGGCGTCTCCTATCCTCTCGTCAATTATCTTCTCGGGGAGCTCAAGCTCATACTGTATTACATTTATGTACTTCGGCGTCTCTATCCCCAGCTGTTTGCTTAAATTGGACTCCATGCCATATGCTCCTATAAGAACCTCGGCCTCATACTTCTCCTCCTTCCCCTCAACCTCCGCTGTAACCTCAACCTTATCCTCGAATATCTTTATCTTAGTGGCCTTGGCATTATTGATTACGTCGGCGCCAGCCTTCTCAGCGCTATCCATGAGCCATTTATCGTATGCTGGCCTATAGACTATGAAGCCTGGCTCCTTGGCACTGCCAACGTAAACGGATTTATTCGACCTCGAGACGACAAGGCCTTTAACTATCTTCCTCTCAACTAATTCATCGGGAACTTTAAGCAGATTATAGCATCCATTAGATATTCCTCCAGCACACGGCTTTACTCTCAGCCTAGAACCCTTCTCGAGAAGAACTACGTTAACCTTATTCTCGGCAAGCCTCCAGGCAGATATTGCACCAGAAGGACCACCGCCGATAACTACGACGTCATACTTTTTCATAAACAGCACCGATATCTTAAAAGCCTTCAAATTAATAAGCATTAACACATATTCTATTGAAGACTATGGTAACAGTCAACTATCCGTGATATTACTCCTTTAATAATAGAGTAATAGCTACGTTATGCTTATCGATTTAAAATATTTTATCGCTCTTGTTTTTAGGTTAAATGATTTATTGTTGTAATGTATTATAGCGTATGGATCGGGTTAAGCTTAAGCTGACCCTCACAGACGAGCAGGTAATAGAGATGCTCCGAAAACACCGCTGACCTAACGGCGTAAGAATACACGCTGATACAAGAAAATCTGATTGAATATGTTTTCCGATTTTAGGTTAAAAGTTCTAGTCCTAGATAATTGCCTTTCCATCTTTTTTGTTGAATATATGGATGTGTTTGACGGGGATCTCAATATAAATCGTTTCATCCGGCTTTAGGCTTATTTCGCCTGGATATCTTGCTTTGTATATTTTTCCTCCTAGGCTAAAGTTAATAATCATTTCCCCTCCAAGTGGTTCCACAACATATACTCTACATTTGACCGTCGATGCCCTTGGTTCCTTATATATTTTAATGTGTTCAGGTCTTATACCTAAAACCACTTCTAAACCCGCCTTATCCCTTAAGATGCTACTAAATGTTTTTGGTAGTTTCAGTTTAAATTCTCCAGCATCTAGAACGATAAAGTCGTCCTTATATGTGAGAGTTGCATCAAAGAAGTTCATGGCAGGGGATCCTATAAAACCTGCAACGAATATATTTTGTGGTTTTTTATATAGATCACTTGGTGTGCCTATTTGCTGAATCTTACCTTTATGAAAGACTACTATTCTGTCAGCCATAGTCATTGCTTCCACTTGATCATGTGTGACATAGATTGTAGTTATTCCTAACTCTTTCTGCAGCCTCTTGAGCTCGGCTCTCATATATACTCTTAGCTTTGCATCTAAATTGCTCAGTGGCTCATCCATGAGGAAGACCTTGGGTTCTCGGACCAATGCTCTTCCTAATGCAACTCTCTGTTGTTGCCCACCACTAAGCTGGCTTGGTCTCCTATCTAAAAGGTCTTCAATTTTTAGTAACTTAGCGACCTCTTCTACCTTTGCTTTAATGTACTTTTTCGGCATTTTTCTTACTTGCAAGGGAAAGGCTAAGTTATCGAATACCGTCATGTGCGGATAAAGTGCATAGTTTTGAAATACCATTGCGACGTCCCTTTCCCTGGGCGGTATGTTGTTAACTAGTCTGCCACCAATGTATATTTCTCCTTCGTCAGGCCTTTCTAGTCCTGCAATCAACCTTAAAGTAGTAGTTTTTCCAGAACCGCTAGGCCCCAAGAGAACCACGAACTCCTTATCTTTAACGTCAAAGGATACCTTATTTACGGCTATTACCTTACCGAAACGCTTTGTAAGATTTTTAACTTTCACATCCGCCATGTTTCATCACGCTCCATTTAGCCTTTAACTACCCAGCCGACCATTCCTCGGATATAGTATTTCTGTAAGGCAAGATATAATACTATAGGTACAGCTATGATTATGAGCGAGGCAGCGGATAAAACACCCCAGTCAACATGATACTGGCCTCTCATTAGAGGCAGTCTCTGCGTTGCCAAAAGTTTATCAGGAGAATATATGAGAATTAACGCTAAGAAGAAGTCGCTCCAAACCCATGTGAATTGTAGTGCTGCAACTGATGCTATCCCCGGTAAGGATAGAGGGAGAACTATTTTATAAAATATCTGGAAGTCCGTGGCCCCATCTATTCTAGCAGCTTCCTCCACTTCAACGGGAAGCGTGGCAAAGAAATTTTTCATAAAAAGTATTATCCAAGGTAATCCCCACGCTGTATGTACTATGCTTAATCCGATAAGGCTGTCGAGCAATCCCAGTTTTTTCATTAACTGAAATAAAGGTATTGCGATGCTCTGTTGAGGAACCGCCATCAATAAAACAATTGTAAGGAAAAGGTAGCTTTTGATCGTAAAGCTGTATCTAGCGAAAGCGTACGCAGCAAGTGCTCCTATTATTATCGGCATTATAGTTGCAGGAATCGTAACTATTAATGAATTTACTATTCCCTTACTGAGGGGTGCGGTCGGATGATATAAAGCATTAAATATGTTGGTTAATGAAGGGTTAAATTCGCTAAAATCCCACCATCCACGTACTATTTCCTTGTATGGTCTAATCGAAGCCATTAATATCCCCATTAGTGGCAGAATCCATACAAACGATATGGCCCATGCTATTACGTTGATAAGTATGGCAACCTTGTTTATCTTCATTTTCTCACCACGTACTTAAACATGACTATAGCAACAATTAGGGTTAGTGCAGTTAAAAGAGTGGCGATTACGGATGAGGCGTTAAAGTCTAGGCTTCTAAATGCTAGGAAATACATCAATAATGCGAGAACGTTTGAAGCCCCTCCAGGTCCGCCATAAGTTGCCACATAAACTATATCGAATATTTTAAGCTCCCATAAAAGGGTCATCGTAACCACAGTTGTTGTAACCGGCTTAAGGAGAGGCAGGGTTATTCGAAAGAATATCTGCATAGAGGAAGCTCCATCAATTTTTGCAGCCTCGTAATACTCCTTTGGTATCATAGCGAGACCAGCAGAGTATAGAATTAAACTAAACCCAGTCCAAAGCCAAACAGAACCTAAAATTAAGGAAAATAAGGCTGTGTCAGGGTACATGGTCCAGGTCCTGACAAGGTGACCTAAACCAATCGCCTTGAGAAACATATTAACAACCCCTACCTCCCTGTCGAAGGTAAACCTAATAATTATTCCTCCCACGATTAGGGGAGTCACCATGCCTAAAAATATGATGGATTTAATTATGGATGAACCCTTCACGTTCTGTAGAAGAACTGCTAGTACCAATCCGAGGAGTGTGGATAGGGGAAGATGTATGAGAATCCAGATAGCGTTATGAACTATAGCCCCCATCGGGAAGTAACCCTTTAAAATTCCGTCGTAGTTGATCACTTCCCTCCTACTTAAAACTCTAATATAGTTGTCAAAACCTACAAAATAACCTTCAGGAGAGAGAAAACTGAGAGAAATAGTAGCAGAAATTGGATATAGGACGAAAATTATTATCAGAATTAGGGCAGGTAAAATGAAAAAGTAGGGGGTTAGGTTTAGCTTCATCCCGTATCTACCTTATCCCTTTGGAGCCTTTTCCTGTAGGGCTTCAAGTACACTATCTAAAGCATCTGGATTTACCCATAATAACTTTAACTGATCCCAGAAGGTCGGTTGGAATTCTCCGCCAATTGAATCGTCTAAATCTGATAGCACTTCCTTACCAACTAAAAGCTTTGCAACTTCTCTATCAACAGGTGGATAGGCATCTAAGGGAACGTTGACGTTAGTAGCGAGATGTCCTCCCTGAGCAACCTGAAGTCTTTGAGCTTCTGCACTGCATAAGAACTTAAAGAACTCCTTCGCTGCTTCTAAGTTTTTGGTGTAAACAGGTATAAAGAAGTAATCAGGTGCAAACACTAGACCTTTATTTCCTGGTAGGGAGAAGACGCCGAGATCAGATGGATCTTCCACCATTCCAGTTATCCAGCTTCCCATAAAGTATAAAGCGTAATCTCCTTTCCACCATAATTCTAGAGCTGTTGTCCACTCTATGGGTTCGCTAAAGTATCCTTTACGTAGAAGTGGAACTATTCTTTCCTCAAATATTTGCCTGACTTCCGGATCTGTCCATTTAACTTTTCCTGCTATAAGATCCCTTTGAAGCTGGGGACCACCATAGGTTATGAGAAAATGCTCCACTACATCAGAAATAGGCCATCCTACACCATCTCCCGTAACTATTGGAGCTTTAATTCCCTCTATGCCCTTAATTTGTTCAAGCAAATTAACGAATTCGTCCCAAGTCTCAGGAACCGTTAAATTGTATTTATTAAAGAAGGATTTTCTATACCAGAACCCCGGTTTAACTTTCCCTGTCCATACTCCGCCGTATATCCTACCATTTAGTTTAACGGCATCAAGAGCGCCCGGTAAGAAATCAGCTTCATTAATTAGATCTGTAACATCTACAACATGCCCCTTCTTCGCCTGCTCAACAATAAACCATCCCCACATAAAGATGACATCGCCAGGTGTAGAATTGGCTTCGAACTGTGCTGGTAGTATAGTCGCTAGGTCTTCAGCTCGATAAATCTTGTATATTACTTTTATACCAGTCATGCGCTCAAATCTCTCTAAGACAGGCATGAAAGCATCCATTTCAGGCCCAGCCCAGGGACCTATCACCGTTATTGTAGCAGGTATTTCGCCAACCTTTTCCTTAATTGCTTCTATCGCTTCCAGTTTCTGACTTATCTCATCTAACTTGGCTGAAAGCGTTGCAACCATAGACTGCAATTGAGCTATTATTGCTCCAGTGGAGATAATAACGATAAGCAAGGTTGTCACAAGAAGTATTTCCGTTCTAGTCATAATACCACCCGCCAGTGATAAATATAGAGTAAAACTAATATATAAGTTTTATTACAATTAAAACTGATTTTAATTAAACTTAAACAAAAACGTTAAGCAAATATTTCAAATAGGAATAATAGATATAATCAATAAATCTGGAGTAGGATAGTGGATATGAACCAAAGAAATGAGCTGATAGACATCTTAAGAGAAAAGCTCGCAAGCCTAGGCTTAACTTCATATGAAATTACGGTATATCTTACTTTGCTAAGAGAGGGCCCCCTATCGGCTGGCGAGATAGCCAAGAGAAGCGGCATCCCACATAGTAGAGTATACGATATAATCCATAGATTGGATGAAAAGGATCTAGTTGAGATATTTTACGGCAAGCCTAAAAAGGTTAAGGCAGTTGACCCAAACATAGCACTTTATGCACTCGTTGAAAGAAAGAAGAGAAAGCTGGATAGGCTATGTAATCATGCATTAAGTTTGATAAATACTGTTATATTGGCAGGTAAACAAGCTGAAAAAACCACTTGGGTTATTGAGACTAGCCTAGCTGAAGTAGTATCACATCTGATCTTAAAAGCGAGACATCAGCTTCTCCTAGCATCCGACCACGTTTTAATCGATGAATTGAGTGATGAGCTATGCCATGTATCTAAAAATGGAGTAAATGTAACAGTAATATGTTATGATAACATAGAAAAGCTAAGTTCTAAAGATAAATTAGTTCAGGCTGGGGTAGAACTTTACGTAAGAAAGGCTTATTCATTAACTATAGTCCTTATTGATTTTCTAGCTGGAGCCATAAGTAGCCCCGGTATCAGCTATTCAATAATGACAACCGAACCTGTCCTCATAAGAGCTTTAATGGATCTTTTCTACAGCTCGATCGTAAATACTTCAAGCATTGTAGCAAAGCCACCGGAAGTAAGAGGCCGCTTCGTTTCAATATGGGCAATTATAAATAAAATTGAAAAAGGTAGGAAACTGCGTGTAAATGGAATAGATTTAAAGACAGGAAAAGAGGTGATTGTTGAAGGAGTAGTCGAAGACAAAATAATAGAGGATGGAGTTGTGTGCTTGCTTTTAAGGACTGAGAAAGGAATAGTTAAGGTGGGTGGATTAGGCGCAATGCTAGAAGATATAGAGGGACTTATATTCGAAGTAATTTAGAGAGGTGTTTAGGTGAAAGTTTCAGTTAAACGAGATAGAAGACTGGAAGACTATAGAAAGATAGTTTCGGACGCTGTTCTAAATAGCATAATGAGCATTGCCGATAAGCTTAAGGGATTATCTGTTATTCATGTAAATTCGACTTCATTTGGTGGGGGTGTAGCTGAAATATTACATAGCATGGTCCCTTTAATGGCTTCAGTGGGTCTGGATGTCGAATGGAATGTCATAGAAGCGCCTATCGAATTCTTTAATATTACAAAGTTATTACATCATGGAATTCAAGGAATGAAAGTAGACTTTGATGAGGGTATGAAAAGTTTTTACCTAAAAATAAATGAGGAAAATGTAGCGAAAATAGATTTAGATAAAGATTTCATAGTAATTCATGACCCACAACCCTTGCCGATTAAATATTTTGCAAAAGATCATGGATTGTGGATTTGGAGATGTCATATAGATGCGTCTTCCCCGTATAAGCCAGTTTGGAATTTCATCAGCAAATTTGTTAAACTGTATGATTCCTATATTTTTCATATGGAGGAATATGTTCAACCGGACTTGGATAGAGGAAAGGCATTTATCATGCCTCCGTCGATAGATCCTCTCACGGAGAAAAATAGAGAAATGAGTGACTCAGAGATAATGGATATCCTTGATAAATTTGACATAGATCCAGAGAAGCCCATACTAATACAAGTCGCCAGATTTGATCCGTGGAAGGATCCTATAGGAGCTATAAAAGTATATAGGAAGGTAAAGGAACGGGAGCCTGGACTTCAGCTTTTACTTGTAGCATCTATGGCACATGATGATCCCGAGGGATGGGTATATTATGAAAAAGCCGTTAGGTATGCTGGAGAAGATTACAATATTCATTTTCTAACAAACGTTGTTGGTGTTGGTGATAGGGAGGTTAATGCTTTCCAGAGGGCGGCTGATGTAGCGCTTCAAATGAGTATAAGAGAGGGATTTGGTTTAGCAGTTACAGAAGCGCTCTGGAAAGAGACGCCAGTTGTAGCTAGAGGGGTGGGTGGAATTAAATTACAAGTAATTAATGGTATAAACGGATTCATTATTAAAACGGTAGATGAAGCAGCAGAAAGAGTCTTGTATTTGCTTAAAAACCGAGCCTTAAGAGAGAAAATGGGCAGAAGAGGTCGAGATCACGTTAAAAGGAATTTTCTGATTACTAGACACCTTTTTGATTACCTAAAACTTTTCTATAAGTTATACTATTAAGCCGTAGTTTAAGCCAAAATACGTTACAACGATAAATTATTTAACTTAAAACAAGAGCGTAAAATAGTATCATAGTTACCAAATTACTTTAACTCCTGATCTCTTAGCCACGTATGATAGATCTTTATCGCCAGTAACTATTGGTATCCTAAATTTTAGGGCAAGAACTATAGTAGTAGCATCCGCAATTGACAGTCTTCTATGCTTTAAAGTATCATCCGTAGCTTCCCTCAATATTCTATCTCCTCTTATCTTCACCTGTGAAGCTGATGCAGCAATATTTACATCGAGCTCTGCTACTTTAAAATATGTCTTGACAAATTCTATTAGTTCTTCCTCATTTTTAAATGGCAACCTCCCTCTTCTCCAATGATATGCCAGCTCATAAATAATGAGATAATGAACTATACCATCTAATGTCCCAGTTCTTATACTATCCAGAACCTTAAGGGCCCTAAACGGTATCTGCCCTGAGAAATCGGCCATAATTGCATAGGAATCCACTATTACTGCTGAAATCTTCTCAACCATTCTTCCTCCTCCATATCAATTTCACGTTCAGCTTCATCTATGTTAAAGCTTATCTTTCGGCCACGTTCACGAAGGATACTCCATAGATCCTTAGTTTTTAATATTATTTTATCTTCCTTAACTTCAAGCTCTAGCACCATACCCTCTTTAATTCCTAAACTATCGCGAATCTCCTTAGGTATTACTATAACGCCGCGTTTACCTACCCTTACCCTAAAAATATACATCACCTTGCATACATAACATAGAGTTAGATTAATAAATTCTTCTGACAGAAAACAATATTTTTCAGACATAAAGCGTATCATTCAATAATTATTAATAAAATATCATTACTGGTACTGCGAGTTCCTCCGGGGAAAGGCCTCCGTGATGTCCTAGTAATTTCTTCTCCTCCTCTTTAGGCGGCTTTGTTGATACTATCACTCCATCTAGAGCTGCTAGAACATATCTTCCAAATCTGGTCCATACGTTTCTCGGAGGGGTACGGCCGAAAAGCTTCTCATATTCATCTAAGCCGAATATTGTAGCCTTATCTTTAAGCTCTCCCAAGTCATCCTCGTAAACGTCTGTATCCGGTATTAGGTACAGGAACCTCCTCTCTCCGAAGGGTGGTAGTATAAGCTTATCCATTACGGGCTTATCTACTATGTAGGTCTCCTCCTTAACATCTATCTGGCCGTGGTCGGCTGTAATTACTACTATGGAGTTCATTCTAGTAGCCTCCTCAATTATCGACCTAATATACTTGGAGAACATCCTTAGTCCCGCCCCGACTTCAAGCGAGCTTGGACCATAGACGTGAGATAAGTCGTCTAGTTCGCTCCAGTAGCTCACCACTAAACCCTTTTCAATGTTCTTCAATGCGGTTAGTGTTCTGCTAGC